>NZ_JBGSXF010000753.1:0-22665 GCF_041751555.1 Persicitalea sp.
TGCCGACCGTAGCCTCTACTCAACGTTACAATCCTACTTTCCTGCTGCAAGTACCTAATCAGGTATTCTATCATCGGGGTTTTCCCGGTACCACCTACCGTTAGGTTGCCCACCACTACCGAAAACTGAGGGCTGGACTCTAATTCGAACAATTGGGTATCATACAGGACATTGCGTACCATAGTTGCCAGTCCATAAAGCCACGAGAAAGGCTTCAAGATGAATTGGGTAGTCTGCCGCTTGCTAATTTGTTGTGTATTCCGCCCGATATTTTTCATATACTTGCCCACTTTTTTGTCATCTGACGCCCCCGATTCATGTCCTTGCTCATTCAGTACCAGCCTTACATCTTAAGATTCAAGTTCGATGCAGGTACGTCGCGGGGTGTGATGAAACAAAAAACTTCGTGGCTGGTGAAAATCTCCGATCAGGAACGGCCTGACTCTTCGACTCCGCTCAGAGCCGGTTTTGGCGAATGCGGTCCACTTCCCGGACTCAGCATAGACGACGGCCCCGACTTCGAGACAAAGTTAGCGGAGATTTGCGGGCTTTTTAACAGCCTGGATTTGGAAGTCTTTCCGTTCAACCTACCCATTATCCTCGAACAGCTCATTCCCGCCGAACTACCGTCCATTCGGTTTGGTATTGAAACGGCTCTGCACGATTTTATGAATGGTGGCGAGAAAATTCTTTTCAAAAATGATTTCTCCCAGAAAAAAACAGGCATCGACATCAACGGTTTGGTGTGGATGGGATCTGAGGAATTCATGCATCAGCAGATTGAAGAAAAACTAACGCAGGGCTTCACCACTATTAAAATAAAAGTGGGGGCCATCGACTTCGCGCAGGAATGCCGAGTGTTGGAAACCATCCGCAAACGCTTTTCTTCCGAAGAAATTACGCTGCGCGTGGATGCCAACGGAGCTTTTGTCGCCGGGGAAGTTGAAGAAAAGCTTAATTGCCTGGCGCAGTACAGCCTGCATTCTATCGAGCAACCTGTGGCCATCGCGCAGCCCGAACTGATGGCGCAGTTAGCGGCCACCTCGCCCATTCCGGTGGCTTTGGATGAGGAATTGATCGGAAAAATGGATTACATGGAGAAGTTCTCCCTGCTCAAATCCATTCACCCCCCATACATTATCCTCAAACCAACCCTGTTGGGGGGCTTCCAACAATGCGGCGAGTGGATCGAGATTGCGCAACGACTATCGATAGGCTGGTGGATTACTTCCGCCCTGGAATCGAACATCGGGCTGAACGCTATCGCGCAATTCACGGCGCAGTTCGAAACTACCCTGCCGCAGGGCCTGGGAACCGGGCAGATTTACGAAAACAATTTTTCCTCCCCACTTAATATCAGGCAGGGCAAACTCTACGCCGATGGCCCGGAAACTTGGGACTTGTCCGCGTTGGACTCCGGTTGGTTGACTGTTTGACCAACTAACTACACCCAGTCGATTCCCTTTTTGAGCAAAGCCAAAGTCGCTGCCTCGGGAGAATCGGGCTCTGGCTGTAAATTATATTCCCACTGCGCTTGCGGCGGCAGACTCATCAGAATAGACTCCGTGCGGCCGTTGGTTTCCAGGCCAAACTTCGTTCCCCGATCCCAGACCAGGTTAAACTCCACGTAGCGCCCACGCCGCAGGTACTGCCACTTTTTTTCCGTCTCGGTGAAAGATTCATCGCGGTGTTCGTGCATGAAACGGGTATAAATCGGCGCAAAACTTTCGCCCACTTCTTTCACAAAATCAAACAAGGCTTCCTTGGATAACCCCTGCCCATTGCCCGGCGCGTTGGGTTTCAGGTAGTCGAAGAAAATGCCGCCCACACCGCGCGTTTCGTCGCGGTGCGGAATAAAAAAGTAGTCGTCCGCCCATTTTTTAAAGGTCGGATAAAACGTTTGATGGTGGCGGTCGCAAACGTCTTTCAGCGTTTGGTGAAAAAGTTGGGCGTCGGCCCCAACTACATAATGCGGCGTGAGGTCGATGCCGCCGCCAAACCAGCAAGTACCATCGCTCAGCTCGAAGTACCTGACATTCATGTGGATGATCGGTACTTTGGGCGAATGCGGATGCATGACAATGGAAACACCCGTAGCCCTGAAGTGGTAGTCGTCATCTTCGCCCAACTCCATTTGCTTTCGCAGCCGGGGATGCACCTCACCGCGCACGCTGGAAAAATTGACGCCGCCTTTTTCAATGACATTGCCGTTCTGAATCAGTCGGGTGCGCCCGCCACCACCGGAATGATGCTCCCACGGATCTTCCTGAAATTTAGCTTTGCCATCCTCCGCTTCCAGGGCCAGACAAATGTCGTCTTGTAGATTTTTAAAAAAGTCTTCTATTACTTCGACCTGCATTTTCCTATTTTTGGTTTCTGGCAAAATTAGGGAGAAAAGAAGTAGCATCTATTTGACCAGATTCCCATAAGGCATATCAATCCAACCTATAAAACAACTTTATGCAAATAGATGGAAACATACACAATTCTTAATCCGTTGTAAGGGTTGGATCCAAATGACTATCTTCGCAGGCCAGACCTAAAACTTCCCTCTTCGTATGAATTCCCGATTGATTCAAGCCATTTGTCAGCAGATTGCTTTGGCATTTGATTTGAAAAATATTCCGCAGCGCGAAGTCTATGATTCGCTGCACCTGACCCAATATGCTGATAAGGATTTACCGATCTTTCTGGGCGATCTAATCACCAAAGCCCGCGAGTACAACCTGACCCTCGTCAGCAGCCACGCGGCAGTTCATCAGCTCGATGCATTAGTTCAGCAAGCGGAGTACCCCATTCTCTTTTTTGAAAAAGGGGGAGACCGGACAACTCCTGTTTTAGGGGGAAAAAAACTGGACGGCACCCCGCTCAGCCTGCGCTTCACGACCGATGGAAACCCCGAAGTAGCACCTATCTCCGCCAGGAACCCCTATTTGTGGAACGGCACTTCCGATACTGCCAAAAACGGAAAGGCACTATATCTGACGGCTTTTCCGATGGAATCGCTGGTTAGTGAGCACGAACCAACCACAGCCGACCCATTGACGCCCGTACAGCGTTTTTTTCGACTGTTAGGCAATGAGAAGAAAGACATTGGCTATATCTATCTCTACGCTATCGTAATCGGGCTTATTACGTTGTCGTTGCCGCTGGGTGTACAGGCGATCATCAACCTTATTTCGGGAGGAATGGTGTTTAGCTCGGTGTACCTGCTGTTGTTCGTCGTGATTGGCGGGGTGTTGGTTTCGGGAATCATGCAGATCATCCAGTTTACCTTAGTGGAAACTTTGCAGCAGCGGATTTTTGCCAAAGCCGCTTTTGAGTTCACTTACCGCATTCCGCGCGTGAAAGCAGAATCCCTGCTCGGCTACTACCCGCCCGAACTGATGAATCGCTTTTTCGATATTCTAACGGTGCAAAAATCTTTACCCAAAATACTGATCGACATTACCGGAGCGATTTTGCAGATTCTGCTGGGGATCATGCTACTTTCATTCTACCATCCCTTCTTTATCGCATTTGGTTTCTTGACCATCCTGATCGTAGCGCTCATCATTTATTTCAACGGACCCAAGGGCTTGCAGACTAGTTTAGTCGAGTCGAAGTACAAATACAAAGTGGCGCAGTGGCTGGAAGATATTGCCCGCTCGCTTTATACTTTCAAACTGTCGGGAACGGGTAATCTGCCGATGGAAAAGATGGACAGCCTGGTCAACAGCTACCTGATCTATCGAAAGAAACACTTCAAAATTCTGAAAATTTTCTTCTGGAACGCCGTTGGCTTCAAGACGCTGGTGATCGGTGGCTTGCTGATTTTGGGTACTTTCCTGGTGGTGGAGCGCCAGATTTCGCTGGGCCAGTTCGTCGCGACTGAAATCATCATCGTGTTACTCACCAGTTCCGTGGAAAAGCTGATTCAGAGCATCGATAACATTTTCGACGCCCTGACGGCGGTGGAAAAACTGGGCTACGTGACGGATATGCCCCTTGAGCGCGAGCAGGGTTTTCGCTTTTCGCCGCAGGAGTACAGCGGCGGGCTGTCTTTGGAAGTCAAAGACTTGAAGTACCGTTTTGAAGGGAGGGAGAGCCCCGCCCTCGATGGCATTACCTTTTCATTGAAACCCGGCGAGTCGGTCTGTGTGACGGGGACCAACAGCTCGGGCAAGAATACGCTGCTGAAAGTACTGTCGGGGTTACTGTCAGAATACCAAGGCGGCATAACGTTCAACGGCATATCGCTGCGTGATTTGAACGTGGCCAGCCTGCGCTCCTACATTGAACAGAACATCACGGTGGACGATATTTTCGAAGGCTCGATTTTAGAAAATATAACGATGGGCCGTGACCAAGTCAGTTTGGCCGATTTAGAATGGGCGCTCAAACTACTCAATCTCACCGAGGCCATCAGTAAACTACCCGACGGTCTTAGCAGCCTGATGCTACCCGGAGGGCGACGCTATTCGGAGAGTTTCATCGCCAAAGTGACGCTGGCCCGCTGTATCGTAACCCGACCCAAAATATTGATGGTGAACGACGTACTCCACAGTTCCACTGATTCGGAAAGACGCCGTCTCATCCGAAAACTGACTGACGAAAGTGTCCCTTGGTCGCTGCTCATCCTATCCAACGACCCAATGATTATGCAGCACTGCGACCGCATTCTCATACTGGACGCAGGAAAAGCCGTCGCCGATGCTTCTTATGACGAAGTAAAAACGCATCCGGTATTCATGGCTGAGTTTGAGCATATTGCTTAATCGTGGAACTGTGTAATCGTGTAGTTGATGCTTAATACTGATATGTTTTTCTAGGAATTGATCAGGCGACGGAAAGCATTCTCAAACAGACCTAAAAATTGGAACCGGGCCAGATTATAATCTGGATTTATTAGAAATGCAGTTCGTGGGCAAAACCCATAAAGAAATCCTCAAACCACAAATTCACGTCGATCTAAAGATTCCACAAATAAATGCTGAACATTACTCGACGACGCGTGAAAGACGAAATGCTCGACAGGTATAACCTGCACGCGCTGAGCACGCTATCAACTCCCAAGACCGGGCGACTATTTGCCCGCTGGATGCAGGGGATTATGGTGATTTTATTTGTCATCATGTTTCTGCCCTGGCAGCAAAATATTTCCGGTACGGGGGTCGTCACGGCCTTATCGCCCGGCGACCGTCCGCAAACGGTTCAGAATATAGTTGGTGGCCGAATCGAAGCCTGGTACGTGAAGGAAGGTGATTTTGTAGAAGCCGACGACACACTGGCCGTGCTTTCGGAAGCCAAGGATGAGTACATCGATCCGCAGATCATGACTCGATTACAGGAGCAGGTTCAGGCCAAGAGGGATGGAATCGCTGGCTACCGTGCTAAGATCGACGCCTTGGCCAATCAGCTTGCTGCGCTGAGAGAGGCTTTGAATTTTAGTCTTGACAAAGGGCGCAACAAGGTAAGGCAGTCGCAATTGAAGGTAGTAAGCGACAGTACTGATTTGGTTGCCTTGCGCACTAACTACCAAATCACAAAAGATAGACTGGCCCGCTACGAGGAAGGCTATAAGAGTGGTTTATTTTCTCTGACCGACCTGGAATCCAGACGATTGAAAGTACAGGAGGAGTCGGCAAAAGTTGTTTCACAAGAGAATAAATTGAACATCGCCCGGCAGGAACTGATCAACGCTCGCATCGAACTCAACTCCCTGCAGGCCGAGTACCAGGAAAAAATCGCCAAGGCCAACTCCGACCGCAGTTCGGCACTATCGAGTCTGGCAGAGGGCGAGTCTGAGCTTTCCAAACTGCAGAATAAGTTCGCCAGTGTGGAAATTCGGCAGGGCAACTACATCGTACGGGCTCCACAGTCGGGGTACGTGGTGCGGGCGATGAAAGCGGGCATTGGCGAAAACATCAAAGAAGGCGAAACCATCGCGACTTTGCAGCCTGAAAACCCAAACATTGCCGTGGAGCTTTACGTCAGCCCTATGGACGTGCCGCTGATTTCGATTGGCCGCGAGGTACGGTTGGAATTCGACGGCTGGCCCGCCCTGCAGTTTGCCGGTTGGCCTGGTGTTTCGGTGGGTACGTTCGGCGGTAAGGTAGCCGTGATTGATCGCGTAGGGAGTGCCAACGGGAAGTTCCGACTGTTGGTCGAACCCAAACCCAGTGAACCATGGCCCGCCGCCATCCGGCAGGGTTCGGGCGTTTACGGCTGGGTGATGCTTTCGGATGTTCCGGTCTGGTACGAGATTTGGCGACAGCTCAATGGCTTCCCACCTAATCTCGAGAAGGGTGAAATAGACAAAATCACCGGGTCGTCGGAGGGAAAAAAGAAGTAAATCCAGGCATGAAGCTATTCGTCAAAATATTTTTCCCGCTATTCCTCTGCGTTCAGGGCGCGTTTGGTCAGGATTCGTTGGTCTATACCTACCGCGACTTCTATGAGCAAATCCTGGCCCACCATCCGGTCATAAAGTTGAGCGACCTCGTTACCGAATCGGCGCAGCGGGAACTGCTGATCGCAAAAGGTGGCCTCGACCCTTCCATCCAAGGTACCTTCGACCGGAAAGTTTACAAAGCCAAAAAGTACTTCGACCGCGGCGATGTCTTCCTGAAAGTACCATTGTGGTTGGGCGGTGCCGACCTGAAACTCGGCTACGATCGCAATGTGGGTGAAACGCTTAGCGATGACGTTCGCACCGGGCCGGACGGTATTTCTTACTTAGGCATAACGGTTCCCATTGGGCGAGGACTCATCATCGACAACCGAAGGGCAACTTTGCAGCAAGCGCGGGTTTTCCAGGACTTGGCCGACGCCGACCGGGTCAAGATGATCAATAAGATCATCCTCACCGCTGCCAAAGATTACTGGAATTGGTTCTTCTCTTACCGACAATACACGCTTTCGATCGATTTTTACGAATTGGCCGATGTGCGCTACCGCGCTACCCGACAACGGGCAGAACTAGGCGAAGCTGCCGCCATCGACACCGTAGAAGCTCTTGTAACGCTACAAGATCGTCAGGTGACGCTGGAACAGGCTGTTCTAGAGTTAAGGAATTCCCGGCTTTTGCTCTCAAATCATCTTTGGGGAGCCGACCAAGTACCCCTCGAACTACCCGAAGACGCCGTACCGCAGCCTTCGGCCGGACGAATCGTAACGCCCGAAGAACTCGATCAACTACTGCAGCTCGCCCGGCAGCGGCATCCTGAACTCATCAAGTTCGAGTTCAAACGTCAGCAACTCCGCATCGATGAACGACTTGGCCGGGAAATGCTCAAACCTTCCTTGAACCTCAACGCCTCCGCGCTATACAGTGGCTTAACGTTGGATGGCACTGATACAAACACAGGATTTTCTAATCTGGGCAACAACTACAAGTTTATGCTCGATTTGTATTTTCCTTTGTTCTTACGAAAAGAAAGGGGCAAACTCCAACAGGTTCGTATCAAACAGTTGCAGAACGACCTCGACCAGAAGCAGGTACAGCGCGAGGTATTCAATGAGGTGAATGCCGCTTTCAACGACGTCAAAACACTGGAAGCGCAAGTACGCACCCAGGAAGCCGCCTCACGCAATCAGGAGCGGTTGCTTGAAGCGGAAATCGTAAAGTTTGGGATTGGAGAGAGTTCGCTATTTCTGGTCAATTCGCGAGAATCCAAACTCAATGAGTTTCGGGTGAAGGTGGCCTCTTTGAGAGCCAAATATGAGAAGGCACTGGCGGTGCTGCTTTTCGCCTCGGGCGTCAGTTCCTGGGACAACCTCTAATTTTTTCTTACCCACTTCTCTTCTGCGCGGGTTAGCTTTGAACCGAAGGTGGCTTTGTTAATGACGGGGTACTTCCCCTCCCGTTATTCTATGCAGCCTCCGGCACCAATCTTTTTAACCCATCCCATTGTAGAGAATGCTACGCCTACTTTCCATTTTATTACTGACTACTGCTTTTTGCGAAGCGCAAACGCTCACCTCTACCCTGCGCGGTAATGTCCGGGATTTTGATACACATCAGCCGCTGGTCGGGGCCACCGTTCAACTCGCCGGGACAGAGCAGGGAGCCGTCACCAACGACGATGGTACCTTTCGCTTCGATCAACTACCTACCGGGCGGTATAATTTATCGATTTCTTACCTGGGTTATGAAACCAACGCTGTTCCGGAAATTCTGCTGGAATCCGGTAAAGAAAAAGTAGTGGAAGTCAGGCTGAAACAGGCGGGCAAGCAGCTCGATGCCGCCATTGTCCGCAGTACCCGGCCCATTGCCTATAACAGTATTCAGACGATCACACCCGAGCAGACCCTTCGTTATGCCGCTACCTACCTCGACCCCGCCCGCCTGGCCGTTTCCTTTCCCGGCGTGGCCACAGCCAACGACCAGGCCAATGGACTGATCATTCGTGGCAACAACCCCAACGGGATGCAATGGCGGCTGGAAGGCGTCGAAATCGTTAACCCTAACCATACCTCCAACGCCGGGACGTTCAGCGACCGCGCCACTCAGACTGGAGGCGGGGTCAACATTCTAAGTACGCAGTTGATGGGCGATTCGTACTTTCTGACGGGTGCTTTTCCGGCGGAGTACGGCAACGCACTTTCGGGCGTCATGGATATGCGGCTGCGCAAAGGCAACGACGAGAAGCAAGAGTTTACAGCGCAGGCCGGACTGATTGGCTTCGATCTAGCGGCAGAAGGGCCATTGTCCAAAAACTCGAAAGCGTCGTATCTCGTCAACTACCGCTATTCCTTCACCGGGCTTCTGGGTGCATTGGGCGTGACTTTCGGCGGCGAGGACATTCGCTATCAGGATTTATCCTTTAATCTTTCCCTGCCTACCAAGAAGGCAGGTGAGTTCACGATGTTCGGCATGGGCGGCGCAAGCAGTAACATTTTCAAAGCCAGCCTCGACACCAGCGAGTGGGTATTCCAAAAAGATGGCTACGACATTGATTTCAGGAGCAAAAGGGGGGCGTTGGGCGTGACCCACACCGTGCAGCTCGGCGCAAAAACGGGATTAAAGACGGTACTGGTCGGCTCAGCCCTGGAAAATTCGCGGAATGGCTATCTCCATCCCGCATCCGACCCCCAAAACCGTTTCCTGACCGAACAGGATGCCCACCGTAAGACCAGGATTTCTTTCACGACTGCCATCAGCCATAAGTTAACTACCAGTATTTTGCTTAAAGCAGGTACTTTCCTGACTTACCAGGCCGACAGCGTGAAATCCATTTCTGGCAATGAGATATCGGAAGGTCATCTGCAAGGGTTGATTATCCAGCCTTATGTCTCGTGGCAATGGCAACCGACCCCGCGCCTCACGACTGATGTCGGACTGCACTACTTACACTATACCTACAACAACACCCAATCGCTGGAACCCCGAGCGTCGATCCGCTTTCAGGCCGATCGGCAGAATTCATTTAGCCTCTCTTATGGTTTACACAGTCAATTGCAGCAGCCACAGGTGTACTTGACCCGCCTGAATACGGGCAGGCGGGGTGTTCAGCCTAACATAAATCTTGGCCCCACCCGATCGCACCACTTCGTGGCGGGTTATCAGCGAAACTTCGGAACCCTGGGCAATCTGAAGGTAGAAGCATATCTGCAAAATTTGTTTGAAGTTCCAATCTTTGAAGGCTTCCCCACCACCGGAATCCCGAATATCCTCACCTACTCGACTCTCAACCAAGTGGAAGGATTCGTGCAACTGCCGCTGCAAAACACCGGAACGGGCCGCAACTATGGTATCGAAGTCAGCTATAACAAATACCTTACGGACGATTTCTACCTTCTGGTGTCGGGATCGCTCTACAACTCCACCTACCTGGCGGGCGATGGCGTCCGGCGCAACACGCGCTACAACGGTAATCACACCCTTAGCCTTACAAGTGGCCGAGAGTTCAAGACGCGGAAGAACAGTATTTGGGGCATCAATGCGCGGGTGATATGGTTAGGTGGTTTCCGCGACACGCCCATCGACGTCGATGCGTCGCGGGCGGAAGGCCGCACAGTCTATACTCTTAAAGATGCCTTCTCTGTCAAAATGAACGACTACTTCCGGCCCGACCTGAGGATTTACTGGAAGAAAAATCACGCCCGCTATAGCCGCACGATTGCCCTCGACATTCAGAATGTGAGTGGAACCCAAAATCAGGCGTACAGCTACTACGACCTGCTGCAAGGGCAACTGGTACAGAAGTACCAGTTGGGGCTGATTCCCATTCTAAGTTACCGGTGGGAGTTTTAAGAGATTTCGTATCCTTTCAAAATTCAGGCGGGTATCCTCAAAAGGGAACTATTGTACGAAAAACAGTAATCATACAATTCAAGAAAATGACTTACCAGGAATTCAAAGAATCGCTGAAAAACGAGACCCCTCCTACTGGGTCAAACGAAGTACTGACGGGACTATGGTACGATGGCAAAGGGGATTGGGAGGCGGCGCACAACGTGGCGCAGTCCAAGGAAGGTACCCGCGCTTACGACCTACTGCACGCTTACCTGCATCGGGTAGAGGGAGACACATGGAACGCCAACTACTGGTATCGCCGCGCGAAGGCCGAAATGCCCTCCGCTACTTTACAGGAAGAATGGAAAATAATGGTGAAGGAGAATTTGGAAAACGAAGCATAATAAACTCGTAAGCAACAGATCGTTGTGGTTCCTATTTCAGTCAAACCTTGCCGATAGTGAGGAACTGACTCCACGTGATTACCCATATACGTTTATTTCAACTAATCCGTAAGCAATTGATTCTAAGCAGATTTACTATTTGCCGAATTTTGAGAACGGTTTTGTTAATATTAAAACTATATTGACACAGTAGTTTGATATGGTTTCAAAGAATTATATTTGATATAAAAAGCCCCAACAAACTACACATCAGTTTTACATTTATTTATTTGATCTGAATATGGAATCCGAAAAATCTAATAAGGTAGATA
Source organism: Persicitalea sp. (assembly GCF_041751555.1). NCBI lineage: Bacteria > Pseudomonadati > Bacteroidota > Cytophagia > Cytophagales > Spirosomataceae > Persicitalea > Persicitalea sp. The sequence continues at coordinate 10,935 of NZ_JBGSXF010000753.1, forward strand.
TTTCACGCGCTCCTCATCTCGCGGAGACAGAAAAGCTCACTACGTTAGACGAAATTAGAATTCCGGTAATCGAAGAAAAAGCAACGATAACAAAAGAATTATTTGAATCGGGGCGTGTTAAAATTACAAAGCAAGTCGATGATTTCGAGGAAGTTGTTTCAGTTGATCTTAACGAAGAAGAAATATCCGTTGAGCGTAAACCAATGAATCAACATGTGCTGGAAGCACCAACAGTGAGACAGGAAGGTGACACGACTATTTATCCTGTTCTTAAAGAAATTGTAGTAGTAGAAAAACGGTTAATGTTGGTAGAAGAAATTCACATTACGAAAAAGAATAAAGTGCGTACAACGGATCAAACCGTAGCATTACGGCGCGAAAGAATAAATGTAGAACGAGAGAATTTCGAAAGTGATTTTTCGAGTAATACGGATTCCCCTGATCAATAAGTTTTTACTAAATAATTTTTCAACTAAACTAAATAAAAAGACATGGAACTCACAGTAATAGGCGTATTTGATGACGCCACCGAAGCAAAAGTAGCAGTAGATAAGTTGGTCGCCGCTGGTGTGGCGCGCAACAATATAGATATGTCAGCCCATACCGCCCAGGCAGATACTTACGAAGATGATTATGAGGATTCGGGAGTAGTCGAATTCTTCAAAAATCTTTTCGGAGATGATGATGACGACCGTAGAAAATATTCAACCGTAGGTAGTCGCGGATCGATCGTTACGGTGCACACTACGAACGAGTCACAAGCTGAGAAGGCTGCCGATATTCTTGACGACAACGGCGCACTCAATGTACACGACCGCGCCGCTAAGTACAACACCGATACAAATACGGCTGCTAAGGCCGCGGGAACGGTAGCTGGCAAAGAGAACATAAAGATTATTGAAGAGAACCTCCAAGTCGGTAAGAAGTCGGTACAAACAGGTGGCGTAAGACTGAAGAGCCGTATTATTTCTAAACCTGTCGAGGAAAAGGTACGACTGCGTGAGGAGCGCGTCTATGTAAAGCGCAACCCCGTCAATCGTACGGCCTCCGCCGCTGACTTGGACAACTTCAAGGAAGGTGAGGTAGTAATAAAAGAACACGCTGAAAAAGCGGTTGTGGCCAAAGAGGCCAACGTAGTCGAAGAAGTTTCTGTTGGTAAGAAAGTGGAAGGACACGAAGAAACCATCCGTGAGACCGTCCGTAAGACGGAAGTGGATGTTGAACAGATTAAGGGCGATGTGACTACCGACGCTAAGAAGGCAGTCAATAATCCTCCTTATCCTGCCAAGTAACGATTACATTTTAGTAGATGGAGGAGGCAATCTTAATTGATTGCCTCCTTTTTTTGTAAAGTCGATAACAGTGTCTTCCTTTAATCACTACTAGTCAACATTCTTATAATAAACACATTACAATTTAATCCTCGCCAAGATTTACCGTTTACTCAATAATTTCACTTTTTTGTCACCCATCACATAACCCGCCGTTGATAGGAAAGATAACTACGGCAGATGTCGATATTTCAAACATCTAAACGAGACGGAACGATGAAAACGGTAATAAGGTCGAACAGTAAGACAGTTAAAAAAAAGCGCCAGCCGGGTACTTAACCCGGCTGGCGCTTTTTATGCCTTTTTAGAAAGAATTGATTCTGATTTCTATCTCGTTCAGACCTGGCTCAAGCCGTAAGGTATCGAAGGCACGACTGGCTTTTTGCCCGTTCAGAGTAATCTCATCTTCGGGAGCGGTAGTTACTTGAAATTCACCCACGACGTTAGCGGGTAGTTCGATCGTGTACTTTTGGTTGCGGGCATTCTGCCGCTGATACGTGGCTTTGATCGGTCCTTTTAGAGTGGGAACGGTAATGCTGCTGTTTTTTAAGTCTCCTAGCTGTGGCTTGATGGAAGCAATACCGAAGCCAGGCGTTTTGGGGGTGATGCCCCACAAACCCCTCGGAATCATGTTGGCAGGTACGGCACCCCAGGCGTGGTTCCAGTCGGCGTTGGGTTTATATTTCATATCCCAGGCTTCCAGCGTTACGGTAGAGCCGATGCGGATCATATTGTACCAACTGCGATCGCCGGTGGCACGCATGAGGTCGAGTGCGTAATCTTCAGCCCCGGCGCGGTACAGGCCATCGAGTAAAAACTGCGAACCATAAACGCTACTTGCCATACCGCGCGACTTGATGAAATCGACCACCGATTTCTGGTTTTCCTCCCGGACGATACCAAAAGCCAGGGGCAGCATGTTGGCGTGCAGGGAAGAGTGCGTGGAGCCTTCCCCGTCCACATACATTCCCTTCTGCTTGTCAAACAGCTTGGTGTTGATCGCCTCCTTCACTTTCAACGCCATGATCTCAAAAAATATCTGATCGTCCGGCTTTCCGGCAATCTTGGCAAACTCCGACATGATGCGCATGTTTTCGTAGAAAAAACTATTTACGACAGTGTTGATGGGACGCATGTCGTGGCCATCACGCTCGCCTTCGGGCGTGGAGAGCTTCCAGCCGGTATCCTTTTGTGCAGGAGGCCAGTCCACGATGTCTTTGAGGCGGTTGGTGGAGTCTTTGAAACCTATTCGGGCCATGTAGGCGTCATTGACCCTCTCGCTCTGTGAGCTGATGAGCCCGTCTTCCCGCGTTAGTTCGATCAGCGTTTTATGCCGAATTTTGTCGTAGTACTTAATAATCAAACTGGAATCACCCGTGTAGAGATAATCCTGATTGACCATCAAAGCCGTGTGCAACAGCCACTCGGTGGGCCAGGTCGGGTGCTCCATAAAGTACTCAATGGTACGCTTACCAATCGGGTACTCACGATCCACCGAATAGTGACTCAATTGATTGATGTAGGCGTCGGCCTCGTAGGGAATACGTTCTCGGTCGCCATCTACGTAGAGTCCGGCAAAGGTAGTTTCCTTAATGCTGTATTTGCACAAATCCCACACCTGGTTCAGCACGGTGTCGGAAGACGTAAAACTACTCCGGTTGTCGTCGAAATAATATTGAAAAACCTTTTGCCGGAGATCGCTGGCTTTGATTTCCGACTGCGCGTTTTCAATTTCGACGTAGCGGAAGGGAGTTATGACATCGAAGCTATCGGGCAGCAGAACCGCCGCGCCGGACGAGTTTCTTTTATCAGGTGCGAGGGCTAAGGTGTATGATTTTTTTCCTGGCTTCACAGCAAGCTGAACTTCCTGATAACGAATGGTTCCGCCCGGCTTGCGGTCGATACGGCCGTTGTCGAGCTTCTCCCCTACCCGCACGGTCAAATTACCTGCCTTCTGGGCGTTGTAGTTCAACTCCAAAGTACCAAAAGCATCTTTGCCAAAATCTACGAAATAACTACCCTTACCCGTAGAAGTCACTGACTTCGGAGCAATGCGGTCAATCCGAAACACATTTGGCGAAGCGCTCTGATCCAGCGTCGCGCCAGTCCGAAAGGTTTGGACGGGCGAGTACTCCGACACGCGGTTTACCTCGTCCCAAATCCTGACTTTCCAATAGTAAGTCGTGTTTGGGATCAGTGCCTTACCTTGCTGCTCGATACCCGAAGACTTGCTGCCGCGTACTTGTCCGCTATTCCAGACATCGCCAATATTCTGTTCGCTCTTCTCGGGCGAAGCAGAGACCAGGATTTGATAGGCCGATTGTACCTTAGCGTAGTCGGGCACCACCCAGCTGTATCCGGGATGGGTTTTGCGGATGCGGGTGTTGGACGGTTCGCGGATGTAGTCCACCATCATCCCAATGGGTGCCGCAGCGTTTCCGTCGCTAAACCGCCGCGCCAGTTCGTCGTTTTTCTTGCGAAGCGCCAATAGTTGATTTTTGAATTTCGGATCGGCCGCCAGGTTGTTTATTTCTTTTGGATCGTCTTTCAACGAATACAGCTCTTCGAGTGACTGGTCGTTCACGTAGCGCATGTACTTCCAATCCTTCGTCCGTACTCCCTCACTGGGTGGAATGTTGGCAAATTCCCAGAGGTGTTCGATCAGGATTGTGTCGCGCTGCAAGCTATTGGAAGTACCTTTCACGAGCGGATAAAGGCTTTTTCCCTGCCACTTGGCCGGCGCTTTCACTCCTGCCATGTCCAGAATCGTGGCCGGAACGTCCACATTCTGAGCAAAATCTTCCAAATCCTGATGCTTGTCTAAGCGCGGATCATACACGATGAGGGGCACCCGAATGGAGTTATCATACATCAGCCACTTTCCCGCCAACTGCCTCTCGCCTTGAAAATAGCCATTATCACCCATCAGGATGATAATGGTGTTCTCGTCCTGTCCCGTTTCTTTGAGTTTTTTCCGAATCTTGGCAATTTCCAGATCGATGCCCGCAATCATACGGTAGTAGCCTTTCACGCTATGTTGGTACTTCTCTGGCGTGTCATAACGCCAGTACCAGCGAAGCCGATTGAAGCCATCACGAACTATTTTGGGCAAAATATTAAAGTACTTGTCGTCGCTGATGTCGGCCTTTGGTATTGTGGTATCGGCGAGTAGGTGATCCGTTTCCTTCTGCCAGAAATACTGATCCTCGGCCGAGTCTTGGGCGTGGGGGGCGCTAAAACTGAGCGACAAACAGAATGGCTTGTCCCTGGGCGCGACGTCTAGAAAATCCAAAGCCTGTTGCCCGGTGTATCGCGTAAGGTGGACGGTGTCTTTATTGATCGTTTTGTAGAAATATCCCCGGCGATCGGGATAAGGACCGCGATCGTAGTCGTCGTAAACGTCGAACAGCTTATCCTTGCTGTCGTACTTTACCCCAAATTTCCCGTAGAAACCGGTGTAGTACCCCGCTTCCCGCAGCACTTTCGGATAGGCGGTGTCCATGTATTCATTCCTGATATTGCCCGTGGTAAAGCTGTACCGATGGCTCCGCTCGTACATTCCGCTCAACAGCGTGGCCCGGCTCGCCGCGCAGATGGGCGTAGTTACCGTAGCATTCTTGAAATAAGTACCCTGTCGCGCCAGCTGATCCATTTCGGGGGTACGAACCAACTCATTGCCCGCGTAACCAAGGGCGCTCCAGCGCTGGTCGTCGGTGAGAATGAAAATAATGTTGGGTGGTACGGCATTCCGGCGGGCCGTAGTCGATTTATCGTTTCTGTTTTGAGCCAGTGACGATTTGGCCAAAAGCAAAAAACAGAAAAAAAGTATGGAAAGGTGAAGGCGCATAGAATCTAAAATTGTTTTTATTAGGATACCGAATATAAGAACATTTACCCTTACGGACGAACAATGGGCAGGTTTGCCCCATTCATCAAACTCAATTCCAGTCAATCATTAAAGTATTTTTCATCCTGAGTTAAACGCGTCGCCACGTTTCACTTCAAAGCGAGCGTATTAAGTTTTTAAACAAATAAAATTTATGAAAAAGATAAAAAATGTAGTGATAATGATGGGGCTGCTGCTATTGGGAACGGCAGGCTTTGCCCAGCGCGGCGCTGACGTTACGCCCGAAAAAAGAGCCGAGCGCCAGACCAAAATGATGGCAGAGAAACTAGATCTTTCCGCCGATCAGCAAAAGCAAGTGTACGCCCTGCAACTGACCCGCACCCAAAAGATGCAGGAAATGCGCGAAGCACGAGATGAAAGCAAGGATGCCCGCGACCGGATGAAATCGGCAAACGACGATCTGCAGAAGGGCCTGGATGGTATCCTTACTGCCGACCAGAAAGTAAAATACGAAACAATGCAGGCCGAAATGCGCGAAGGACGCCGCGGTAGTGGGCCCAAGAAAGACGCTCCTCAGAAAAAAGGCAAGAAATCGCGGGGACCTAGAGAGTAATTTGGAATTGTTAAATGTCGGACGGGGGCGACCCGCCGTCTACATTCCGACATTCCAAATTAGACAGCAACTTCCGTCTTAAATTCAGAAGTAAAGTGGAACTGGATCCCGGGGTTATTCTCACGGTTCATGCGGATCATCCACTCGGACTCGGCCAGGAAAACGGGTTTATTATCCTTATCGTAAGCAATCTGGTTGCCTTTCAGGCGGATGAACTCGTCAAGTTTTTGCTTGTCCTCGGAAGTAATCCAACAAGCGCGGTCGATATTCATCGGCACCCAGCGGCATTTTGCACCGTATTCATGTTCCAGGCGGTGCTGAATCACATCGAATTGTAGTTCTCCCACGGTGCCGACAATACGGCGATTACCTAATTCCAGCGTAAAAAGCTGCGCTACCCCTTCGTCGGTCAACTGCTGAACTCCTTTGTCCAACTGCTTGGACTTCATCGGATCCAGGTTGACCAACTCTTTAAAAATCTCGGGAGAGAAGCTGGGAATACCCGAAAACTGTAAATCCTCACCTTCGGTAAGCGTATCGCCAATCTTGAAATTGCCGGTATCGTAAAGTCCTATGACGTCTCCGGGAAAGCCTTCTTCCAAAATACTCTTGTCAGATGCCATGAAAGTGAATGGACTCGCGAAGCGAATGTCTTTGTCCAGGCGTACGTGGTGGTAGAATTTGCGCCGCTCGAATTTGCCCGAACACACCCGAAAGAAAGCGATGCGGTCGCGGTGGCGTGGATCGAGATTAGCGTGAATCTTGAACACGAAACCGCTCAGTTTATCTTCCGTTGGCTCCACGGGCCGCACGTCGGTTGGGCGCGGCTGTGGGGTTGGGGAGATTTCGCAGAAGGTATCCAGCAATTCCTTAACGCCGAAATTATTGATCGCGCTACCGAAGAAAACCGGAGCAAGTTCGCCCGCGTCGTAGGCCTCTTCCGAAAATGGGTCATACACACCTTCGATTAGTTCTACTTCCTCGCGCAGAGTTTCCGCGTCGTGCTCGCCGAGTAGTTTGGGTAGTTTTTCATCGTCCAGGCCAATTTCCACGACATCCTCTTCGATCTTCGTCTTGTTGACGCGGAAGAAGTACAGCTTCTTATCGTACAGATTGTACACACCCTTGAAACTCGCTCCCATATTGATGGGCCAGGTCAAAGGCCTTACCCGGATTTGGAGTTTGTTTTCCAATTCGTCCAGTAAGTCGAACGGACTTTGCCCTTCACGATCCATTTTGTTGATGAAGATAATAACGGGCGTCTTGCGCATCCGACAAACTTCCATCAGGCGTTCGGTCTGTTCCTCTACGCCCTTCACGCAGTCGATGACCAGAATTACGCTGTCTACCGCCGTGAGGGTGCGGTAGGTGTCCTCGGCAAAATCTTTGTGACCGGGCGTGTCCAGGATATTGATCAACAAATCCCGGTACTCAAACGTCATTACCGACGTCGCCACCGAAATACCGCGCTGCTTCTCGATTTCCATAAAATCGGACGTCGCCGTCTTCTTGATCTTATTGGATTTCACTGCCCCAGCGGTCTGAATCGCCCCGCCAAAAAGCAGAAGTTTTTCCGTCAGAGTAGTTTTGCCCGCATCGGGGTGACTGATGATCGCGAAAGTGCGTCGTTTCTTTATTTCTTTTTGGTAGCTCAAAGTATTTATTCTAATTCGCGGAACAAGGCTTGCGCCTCTACTGCCTTTTCCATAGCTCTATTTCTTTCAATTTGAGCGATAGTATCCTCGGTTCGTTCGTGAATGAAGCGCATTGCATCACCTATGGACAAGTGCTTTACCGCTTCGCAGGACGTTCCTTTCCTTTCCCAGACTTCAATCTGCGCTTTTGATAGTACAGCTTTCAAGAGCTATTTGAATATCATTAAGAGTACGCAGTCAATATAGTTTGCCCGTTCAAAGGTTCAGAACGGCAAATGCACGGCAAACCGTTCCTTGAATCAATAAAACGACTGCTTGTAATCCTCCACCGATGTACGGATGACCTCGTGAGCTTCGTCGCGTCCATATACATTCGCGATTTCGATTAAGGCGGTTTCACCGGGTAAGTTCTTATAAGTCAAGAAATAGTGCTTCAAACGCTCGACTACGTTGGCGGGTACTTCATTCAAATCCTGATACGCACCGTACACTTCGTCGCCTTTCAGCACGGCGATGATTTTATCGTCGGCTTCGCCCTTGTCGATCAGGCGAATGCCGCCGATAGGCCGGGCTTCGCAGATGATGTCGCCGTGCGAAATGATCTTCTCGCAAAGTACGCATACGTCCAGCGGGTCGCCGTCGCCTTCCATTACGTCTCGGCCCGATCGTTCCTGCGCCAGGAGAGCGATCTTCTCGCCACAATAGGTTTTTGGGATAAAGCCGTAGAGGGCAGGGACGATGTTGGAGTACTTCTGCGGACGGTCGATTTTCAGATACCCCGTTTGCTTGTCGATCTCGTATTTGACGGTATCAGTCGGGACGATCTCAATAAAAGCGGTTACGATTTCTGGTGAGTTCTCCCCGATTGGGATACCGTGCCAGGGGTGGGCTTTATGGACGTTTGCGTTCATTTTGGGTTGCTTGCGATTATATCAAGACAACTTCTCATCTTGATTTATTTAAATTTGAGCACAAAGGTAGTTATTTTGGCGGCACCTTCGCGCGGAAATGTGCAATTTCTACTCTAACTTATTTTCCAAAATCTGTTTGACGCGCAGCAACACCTCGCGTAGTTTGCCGTAGGGGAAATCTTGCGGCGATACGCCCTCTTCAATCGAAAGTACCGCCGCCGCAGCTGCCAATTGTCCCAAAATCATGAAGACGGGTTCCATGCGGGTGGAGCCAAATGCAATGTGCGAACTGGATACGCAGATGGCTACCAGTAAATTGGTGCACTCGTTTTGGACGTAACCTTCATCTGTGATGTAGCGCTGGATGTTGTGCGAGTCCAGCGTGTAGGAACCCATACCCACGGAATTCTCGACCTTTCGATCGCCCAGCACATCGCCCTCGGTCATCACGTAGTCTCCGATCATGCGGCGGGCTTCCCGGATGTAAAGTTGGTGCGGCCAACTGCCGCTATCCGTGAATTCGTCCTTTGGCAAGCCCCATTCCTGCATGGCGTTGCGGATTTCGGCCAGAACGCCGGGGTCGTTCTGCACATAGCACATTAGTCCCTTTTGGTACAACTCGTGTTCTTTAAAGATCTCGCGGCGGCGCTCGTAGCTGGCGTCGATAAACATTTTGCCCTAATAAACCTCACCGCTCAGGGTGCGGATCGACTCGATTTCCCCGTCCTTCATCTTTACGCCTCCCTCCGCGCGATCCAGCCACTCGTCGCGGTAGATGGTGATGGCGCTTTCTTTGACAAACTCCTCAAAAGTTTCTTCGGCGGCGTGGGGTTGAAAAATCCACATCGAGCGGGCCTCACCGTCCATTACCGCCGTACCGTGCTGTCCTTTATTGCCAAATTCCGACTTCTTCTGCCATTTTCAGTTTTCGTCTTTCTGGTAGTAGTTGTAAAGCCGCTGGTAGAATTCCTTCGCCAGTCCGCCGATGGCGTCCTTCTTGCCCGTATCGGTGTAGCCCAGCCCGCCCGATGACAGGCCGCCCAAATGTTTATCGGGCGAAACGACGATGACCGATTTGCCCATTTTCGTCACCTGTACCGCCATAAACAATTACGTCAGCTTCGCGGGCATTTTCCTGCGCCTCGTTTTTACAAGAAAAGGAAAGGCCAACGAACAGCAGCACAATCCAGCTGAAGGTACTTTTTACAGTAGAAAGCACGGGTTTGAAGAGGGGTCAGGTTATAGGATAAAGGATTGAATTACCCATAAAAAAGCAGGGCAACGGAAAAAATACCGTTGCCCTGCCGAGATTTCCTGTAAAGGAGTAGTGATCGCTACTTCTATTTCACCTCGAAGCTGATCTTACAATTCGCTCGGAAATTAGCCATTTTGCCGTCGACTACCGTCGCGCTCATTTCGTTCATATACACTGACTTAATGCCACGGATGCTTTTCGATGCCTCGTTCACTGCGTTCTGAGCGGCGTCCTCCCAGCTCTTCTCCGAACTGGCCATAATTTCTATTACCTTGATTACCATAATGCGTAGTAGGGGTTTATTAATTAATAATTTTGCACAAATTAGCTTTTTAATTGTACATAAGCCCGTAAATATAATAAGATCGGCTTGATGAGAGAACTAATTTGTTGAATGAAGTACCTAAAAGAATCGTTCCTTGACCGGGAATGGTTCTGTTGTTCCCATTTATCGTTCAAGCGTTCTTTTCAGCAATCAGCTGATCCAAATCCTTAACCAGTTGCCGAGTACCAGACCGAGGTGAATTTTCAAAGCTAATTTGTCTCAGCAATCACTTCCGCATCTATTTCAATCAGAAATCCTGGGTCAGCGAGAGCTGCCACGCCAATTAAAGACAAAGCGGGCAACTGCACCTGGTAAAAAAAACGAATTAACGCTTCCCGAATTACAGCGCTCTGCTCGTATTGATAATCGACGACGTAAATTGTGAGCTTGACTACATCGCTTACTTCGGCTCCCACACTGGTCAATGCCGCACGAAGATTTTCCAAGGATTGAAGGGTCTGCACTGCCAAACAACTACCCTCGCCTACTACTTTCTTAGCTCGATCAACGCCCACCTGACCCGAAATATGGATAAGTCTTAACCCGTGCTTCTCTGTCACTACTACCTGATTGAACATACCACTCCAATCAGGTAAGGTTTCCGGATTAAGGTGTTCTCGTTTCATAGAGGTTTTTTCTCTTACAGTACGCTGGATATTTTGGGCTTGCAGAAATGGTGGTACTCAATTCACGGGTGCGTAAGTTCAATGTTACTTTTGAAAGGCAATCCGGTAAACGGTGCCGTTCAAATCATCCGAAACGTACAGTGAGCCATCAGGTCCCTGCGCGACTCCACAGGGGCGGTGCCGTACGGGGCCGTCGGGTTTGGCCAGGTCGATCCCCGCAAAATTATCAGCAAACACTTCGTAGGGCCCCGACGGCTTGCCATTCTTGAAAGGTACAAAGCCCACAAAGTACCCCTTCTTCATGTCGGAATTCTGACCGTGAAAGGCGATGAAGGCGCCGTTTTTGTAACGGGCCGGAAACATGCTTCCGGTATAAAAAACCACCGCATTTGGCGCAAAGTGAGCGGGAAAAGCCGCCACCGGATTCAAAGCTTTTTCGCCCCCGGTTTTCTTGCCATCGCCGCCGTACTCGGGGTTGAGCATTTTCTTTTTCTGAATGGGGTCATAGTACACATAGGGCCAACCCGCATCATCTCCTTCATGTACTTCGTACATGGTTTCGGCCGGAAGGATGGCACTTTGTTGGGGTGTAAAAAGCTCAGGATAAAAATCATGGAACTGCCCGCGTCCGTGTTGCAGGACAAAAAGACTGTTGGTTTGGCTGTTCCAGTTGATTCCCACAGAATTTTTCAGGCCCGTGGCGTAGCGAACGCCGTCCTTTCGCGTCTGATTCTGGACATCGGCGCGAAAACGCCAGATTCCGCCCACGGTGTCCAGCAGCGTGCAAGGCATCATTCCCTTGCCGGTGCCGGTCTCGCGGCAGGCATCGTTGGGCGAGCCTACGTTCACGTAAATATTCCCTTTGTCATCCAGGGCGATCGACTTGGCGTTGTCGCGTCCCGTATCGACCAGTTCGGTCACTATCGTTTCGGGCGCATCTGGATTGATTACTTCCTCTTTATCATTCAATTTGTAGCGAAATATTCCGCTGTTGGAAGAAGTGTACAGGTAGCCGTTTTTGATGAACACCCCCGTTCCTTTGAAGTCGCCGAATCCCGTTTTTTCGTCCATCACGCCATCGCCGTTCGTGTCCCGGAGTCGGTAGGTACCTTTTCCGTCCTTTGGTTTTGACAGCCGCAAGAATACATCACCGCCTTTGGATACCGCC
>NZ_JBGSXF010000754.1:0-5173 GCF_041751555.1 Persicitalea sp.
TTAAGCCAAAAATGGCCGTTTTTTGCCAATCCTGCGTTACCAAACCCTCATTTGGCTCTGCCAAATTTCGGATTTGGTGCCTTGTCCTGACAAAAAACAACTCATTTTTATCATTAAAAAATAACTCAAACAGCTTCTAAGTGTTTAGAAGGGGAACTTCAGTCGCGAAGTGTCACTTCCACTTTGGACCTTTGGACCTTTGGACCTTTGGACCTTCCCTACATAAATCCAAGTTCCAGTCTCGCCTCTTCAGACATCATCTCCGTTGTGTAAGGCGGATCGAAGGTGAGTTCCAGGCTCACATCGTTTACGCCCTCCACTTCCCGGATGCGCTGTTCCACTTCGCCTGGCAAAGTACCCGCCGAAGGGCAAGAAGGTGACGTCAAAGTCATGGAAACGAAGACATTGTTGACCGGAAATATCTTTAGATCGTAAATCAAACCCAACTCGTATACATCCACCGGGATTTCCGGGTCGTACACGCGCTTGATCGCTTTCACGATTTCTTCCTTGAGTTCTGCTTCTGTTAAAGTGGTAGTTTCCATTATTATGGTAGTCTTATAATTTATAACCGTCAGCCATTTAAGCTTTGGTAGGCCAACCCGTAGGTTTTCATTTGCTTTACCATGCTGGCTAGGCCGTTGGAACGGGTTTGGGCCAGATGCTGGTGCAGGCCAATTTTCTCCATGAAATAAAGGTTCGTCTGAGCGATTTCTTCGGCGGTGTGACCAGACAACACCTTGACCAGCATACTCACCAAACCTTTCACAATGATAGCATCGCTGTCTGCCTCGAACTTCACGTTTTCGCCATCGGTTTCAGCGTGCAGCCAAACGCGTGATTGACAACCTTTAATGATATTTTCTTCGGTCTTATACGCTTCGGGCAAAGGGGCCAATTGCTTACCCATGTCTATGATGTACTCGTACTTGTTTTCCCAATCGTCAAAGAGGGCAAAGTCTTCGATGAGTTCATCCTGTTTTTCGTTGATAGTCATCTTATCCCAGCATCTTCTTTACCTTCAAAAGTCCCGACACCAGGCGGTCGATTTCTTCGGTCGTGTTGTAAACAGCGAAAGAGGCGCGAGAGGTTCCGGGGATACCGAAGCGTTGCATAAGAGGCTGCGTGCAGTGATGACCCGTGCGGATGGCAATCCCCTGTTGGTCGAGCAGAACGCCAATGTCCTGATGATGAATTCCATCCATAAAGAAAGAGATCACACTGATTTTTTCGGCGGCAGTTCCTACGATGCGAAGCCCTTCAATGCTGGACAAGGCATCGGTGGCGTATTCCAAAAGGTAGTTTTCGTAATCGGCAACGGCTTCTTTGCCTAGTTTTTCCAGGTACTCGACCGCTGTTTTTGAGGCGACTACGTCGGCAATATTGGGCGTGCCAGCCTCAAATTTGTAGGGCAGTTCGTTGAAGGTAGTTTTCTCAAACGTGACCTCTTTAATCATCTCGCCGCCACCGCGCCAGGGCGGCATGGCGTTGAGGACTTCCTCTTTGCCGTACAACACACCCACGCCCGTCGGACCGTAAAGTTTGTGGAGTGAAAAAGCGTAGAAATCGCAGTCGAGTGCCTGCACGTCGATGTCGATATGCGAACTGGCCTGGGCACCGTCGATCAGTACCTTCGCTCCCACGGCGTGAGCTTTTTCAATGATTTGCGCCACGGGATTGATCGTACCCAGAGCATTGGAAACGTGGACGACGGAAACGAATTTCGTTTTTTCCGAAAGCATCTTCTCGTACTCGTCCATCAATAGCTCACCCGCATCATTAATTGGAATGATGCGCAACACGCAACCCTTTTCCTCACAGAGCATCTGCCACGGAACTATGTTCGAGTGATGCTCCATCGTGCTGATGATGATCTCGTCGCCTTCTTTCAGGAAAGCGCGGCCGTACGTCTGGGCTACCAGATTTATGCCATCCGTAGTACCGTAGGTAAAGATGACTTCTTCCGGCAAGCGGGCATTCATGAACTTCTGAATACGGCGACGCGACGCTTCGAACTCCGCCGTCGCCTTCTCAGCCAGGTGATGAATGCCCCGGTGAATATTGGCGTTGGTATGCTCGTAGTAACCCGCCAGCGCGTCCAGTACTTGGCGCGGTTTCTGGGTTGTAGCGGCATTATCGAAGTAAACAAGCTGCTTGCCGTTCACCACCTCGTTCAAAATCGGAAAATCCGATCTGATTTGGGCGATGTCCAGCTGTGATATGGTGTCTGTTTCTAGTAACATTCTTCAAAAGTATTTACAGATGATTCTTCCGCCCCAACTCTGAACTTTGAACCAAGAACTGCCAGGCGGCCCTGTTTGTACGACAGGTCTATTTCAACTTTTCAGCAATAATCTCTTCCAAGTACTCCCTGATCGGCTCTATCTTGATCTGCGTGATTACGTCTTCGCAGAAAGCGAACATGAGCAAACTCATGGCCTCAGCTTTGGAAATGCCGCGCGAGCGGAGATAAAACAGGGCTTCGTCGTCCAGTTGCCCGGTGGTAGTGCCATGCGAGCATTTGACGTCGTCGGCCCAAATCTCTAGCTGTGGCTTGGTGTTCATGGTCGCCTGCGGCGATAGCACCACATTCTTGCACGACTGGAAAGCATTAGTTTTCTGGGCGTCTTCACGCACGAAAATCTTACCGTTAAACACACCCGTCGATTGGCCCCGAAGAACACCTTTGTACAATTCATTACTTTCCGAATTGGGCTTGCGGTGGTCGGCAACGGTGTGGTTGTCGATGTGTTGCTTGCCATCAGGAAAGTACAACCCGTACATGTGCGCGTCGCAATGCTCGCCGTCCAGAGCGATGTTGAGATTGTTACGGATAAAGCCACCGTTCAGCGAAACTGTGGCGGCGTAGAAGTGCGAGTTATCAGACATACGTACCTGCGTGGTGCCGACGTGATAAGTGGCGTCGCTGTCGTTTTGTACCTTATAGTACTGCACATGCGCATCTTGGGCGACGTGGATTTCGGTCAGCGCATTGGTAAAAGCCGACGACTCGCCCAATGTTAGAAAAGTTTCAGTCAGTTGCACTTGCGCGTTCGGCTCAATCACAAAAAGGTTGCGCGGCTGGGCCCCAACATTGCCAGAACGGGCGTCGTTGATGAAATACAGCACGATGGGTTCCTCCACTACTTTGCCCTTTGGCACATGGATGAATACACCATCGCCCGCAAAGGCGGAGTTCAACGCCGAAAATGCCTCACTCTGCGTGTCAGCTAACATGCCGAAATAAGTACTCACCAATTCTGGCTTAGCCAGCAATGCCTCTTGCAAAGGCTGAATCGTAACCTGCGAAGCGGGCGAAACAATGCTGGAAAGTCCAGCTTCGTATTTGCCATTTATGAAATAAAGGACGTTTCCGGTGAGGTTCGGAATCTTGATATTGTCGATGTCCGCTGCCGAAACGGCGTGACTTCCACTCAAATCAAAATCCTGATTCGTCAGGTTCCGAACGTTACTGTACTTCCACTCCTCGTTTTTGGGAGTAGGGAAACCCAGCTCCTCAAATCGGGAAAGTGCTTTTTGCCGAGATTGGTGCAGCGGTGTTTGTGCCTCCCCGTTCATCGCTGCCTCCCGAGTACGAAAGTCGGCAATCAGCTTTTCTTTTAAATCTACCATAAATCAGTTGTGAATTAGAGAATTGGAGAATTAGTGAATGCTGCTTTCGCGTTTCTCTGCCTATTCCAACATTCACTAATTCTCTAATTCCAAATTAAGCGATCGCCTCAATCTCCTCCTTGATCCAGTCATACCCTTTTTCCTCCAATTCCAGCGCCAGTTCTTTGGTACCGGATTTTACGATCCTCCCCTGATAAAGTACGTGAACAAAATCGGGGACAATGTAGTCGAGCAGGCGCTGGTAGTGGGTCACGACGATGGTCGCTTTTTCCGGCGAGCGCAGCGAGTTGACACCCTCAGCCACAATACGCAGAGCGTCAATGTCGAGGCCGGAATCGGTTTCGTCCAGAATTGATAGTCTGGGTTCCAAAACAGCCATCTGGAAAATCTCATTGCGTTTTTTCTCACCACCTGAGAAGCCTTCATTTAACGAGCGCTTCAGAAGTGAGTCGTTCATTTTCACGAGCTTGGCTTTCTCGCGTACCATGCGCAGAAACTGTGCGGCGTCCAGCGGGTCTTCGCCCCGGTACTTACGCATCTCGTTGACAGCAGTTTTAAGGAAGTTGATGGTCGTCACGCCGGGGATTTCGACGGGGTACTGAAAAGCCAAAAAAATCCCCTCCGCCGCGCGTTCTTCGGGGGCGAGGTCAAGCAGGTCTTTGCCTTCAAAATCCACGCTGCCGCTAGAAATTTCGTACTCTTCGCGACCTGCAAGTACAGATGCCAAAGTACTCTTGCCCGAGCCATTAGGACCCATGATCGCATGAATCTCGCCTGGATTTACTTTCAGATTGATTCCTCTCAATATTTCTTTGCCTTCAATCGAGGCATGTAAGTCTTTAATGGTAAGCATAGTAGGGTTTTCTTGTCAATATGTGGTACGGTCGGACGGACGCTACCGCAGCTTGCCCGTTGACTTTGTCTTTAAATGCAAAGGTACGCCGATGGGGCGGGAAAAGAAGCCACAATTAGAATGTTTCTAAACAACTCCGTCAGCCTGTATAACCACTAAGCCCGGTAGGATGTTCCCCGCGAAGCGGGTTTGTCAGAGGGCATCGGGATAGGTTGCATTTAACCGACTTTTTATTAAAAAATAATCCTCCGTACTTTGCAGAAGGCAATTTATTGGGCGGAAACGATTCTATGAAAAACAATAAAAGCACTTTTGAAAAAATAAAGGTGACATCTGAAGTGGGGCGGCTGCGGCGGCTTCTGATTCATAGTCCCGATCGGGGCCTGGGTAAGGTAGTTCCTTCCAAGGCACAGGACTGGCTTTTCGAAGACATCGTGCATCTGGATACCATGCGGCGCGAGGAATACGACTATTATGTAAAACTACTTCTGTATTTTCTCGACCCTGAGAAAGTGAAAGGCAAGGTTTCCGAAATCGACGCCGACGCCTCGCGGGCTTTCTATAAGCCGGGAAATGCGGGCTATTTCAATTCCGACAAGGTAATCGACTTGCAGAATCTGTTGTCGGATATTCTGAAAAATGAGGTAGTTCGAACCAAGTTGATTGCCTCCATCTGCGGCATCGAAA
>NZ_JBGSXF010000755.1:0-6737 GCF_041751555.1 Persicitalea sp.
GCTTTACAGTATCAAAGAAAGTCAGCTACGGCAGCACCTGCTCAAGGCACCGCTCGAGTTCAGCAGCCGGACTTCCGCCCTGACTTTGGAAATACCCTTACCCAATGGCCAAACCGAAACGTTCGAAATGTTCGAGTCGCCTATCCTGGCCCCCACCATCGCCGCCCGGCACCCTGAGATCAAAACCTATGCGGGCCGGGGTACAACCCATCGTAACTACACCATCCGCCTCAGCTTTACCTCCGTGGGCTTCAATGCCATTATTCTGGGGATAGGCAGTGACGCGGCCTACTACGATAAGGTTTCCAATGATAAGACCGATCAGGTGTACCGCGTTTACTTCGCCAGTGACGCCGAAAGGCCCAAGCCTGATCAAACTACGGGGCCGGGCAACAAATGTGGAGTCATCGACATGCCCTTGAAGGATGCTTTCCCTCAAGGAATGCCCAACAGAGGCCGCATAGCTGTGGGACCTAATGATGTTGGAAGTGCACGGCGTGTTTTTCGGCTGGCTATGGCGGCCGACAATGAGTTCGTTCAATCAACGCAAGGTGGAGGTGGTGATGTAAGTACCGCCTTTGCAAAGCTTGTAGCGTATGTCAACCGCATTGATGCAGTTTACCAAAAGGAACTTAGTGTGACTTTTACGCTGGTTAGCGATCAGAGTGCCATTTCTACCAACCCGGCGGACTACACCAACGATGATCAGGACGCGATGCTGGAACAAAATCAAACACGGTTGGACGCGCTACTCGGCAATGGGAACTACGACATCGGCCACGTGCTGGGTACTGCCATTGGTTCAGGGGGAGGGCTGGCCAGCAGCCCGTCAGTCTGCGACGAATTCAGTAAAGCGCAAGGAGTTTCGGGCGTGGGCGACGGTTCCTTCGCACCCGTTTTCGACGATCAATTGATTGCCCACGAAATGGGACATCAGTTCAGTATGTCGCATAGCTACAACAGTGTCATACCGGTGTGTACCACCCGCGAAGCAACCACATCGGTCGAGCCGGGTGCGGGAACCACCATCATGAGCTATGGCTTCACCTGCGATGACAACGACAATGATGACAACTACGAAAACACGTACCAGCCTTTTCTGAATTTCCACACCGTTAGCTACGACCAGGCAGCCGTGTTCATTGCCACCACAGGAACGTGCTTTACAACTACGAATACGGGGAACTCCGTTCCCGACATCAGCTCGAAAACCAGCGATATGACCATTCCGAAATCCACGCCTTTTGCTCTGACGGGCACGGCGTCGGATGCCGACGGAGGCGACGCGCTCACCTACTCCTGGGAAGGCACCAACATCGGAACGGAGACGCCAACTGCCTCCACGCTGCTCGATCCGTCGAAAGCCCCCTTCTTTCGGAGTTACGAACCCGTGGCCACGCCCACGCGAACCTTCCCTCGCTTGTCGGCTATCCTCGATGGTACCAACACGGCCAGGGGCGACAAACTGCCTTCGGTGGGGGTGGTGACCACCCAGCGGCTGACTGTCCGCGACAACAATGGAGGCGTAACCTACGGTGCTGTAAACGTGACTATAGATGGCAACTCGGGCCCTTTTCTAGAGACGACCAACCTGTCGGGTTCTTATGCGGCCAATACCGCGCAAACCATCACCTGGGACGTGGCCAACTCCGACAACGCCCCCGTGAACTGTGCCAATGTCAACATTCTGCTCTCGACTGATGGCGGTCAGACCTTCCCGCTCACGCTGGCAGCCGACACGCCCAACGATGGCTCGGAATCTGTGACATTGCCCAACAATCTCACCACGACGGCCCGTATTAAGATAGAGGCCGTAAACAATATCTTTTTCGATATCTCCAATAGCGACTTTTCTATTACAGATGAGGCAGGGGTACCCATCATAAGCCTTTCGGCCCCTGACTCCATTGCCGTGGAAGGCGCAGAGGGACCTCCCGGTGGTGGCAGATTGGCAGCCGACGAGGAGGAGGACTTGACTGGCTTTGCTTTTTTTCGCTTCGAACGCACGGATGCGGATGAAAAATTGACGGTGCGGTTCGAGATCTCCGGCACTGCCGCCGGCGATCCACGCTTCACCATTGCCGACACGGTGAGCTTTGAAATTGGAGAATTGGCTTTCGACTTATACGTGATTCCGGGCGAGGACGATGTCGATGATGAAGATGAGATCCTGACCCTGACCCTCATAGACGAAGAGGAATACGATATTTCCGAGTCAGCGAAAGATGCTTCCATTTTAATTAAAGATAACGACACCACGCCCGAGCTGGCAATCAATGCCCCTGCTGCCCAGACGGCCACGACCAACCAGTCCAAGTCGGGCAACGCCGCAACCGAGCTCAGCCCAACGGGCGGCAAGGCGCCCTACATGTACTCTGTCCTCGGCAACTGCACGCCCCCTAACGGTGCCACGGTTCCAATTGGCAACAGCCTGACAATCAATGCCAGCACGGGTGCCTACACCTATACTGCCCCAGCTACCGCGGGTACCTACTACTTCTGCATTCAGGTTTGTGATGCTGCCACCCCAACGGCCAACTGCCAGACGGCCACCTACACCGTGACGGTGACAGCTCCCGTCGACAACAGTTGCGGGCCAAAGGGCCAGAACGTAAAGATCTGCTACTATGGTGTGGAGCAGTGCGTCTCACAGAAGATTGCTGACCGCTACATGAAACTTGGCGCGACGATGGGCGGCTGCAACAGCGGAAGCAAGGCCGCAAGGCTAGGCGTAGGAGAAACGGGCGAATTGACTTTGTCGCTGAAAGCCTTCCCTAACCCGGTGCAAGATGCCGTAACGTTGGAAGTGCTTGCTCCCGAAGCAGGTGAGACTACTTTCAGCGTTGTCGATTTGCAGGGGAAAGCTTTGCAGCAGCGTACTGAAACCCTGAACGCCGGGCTGAACGAAGTGGAGCTCCGGCTCGGAAGACTGTCTTCGGGTATCTACCTGATCCGGGCTGTGGATGCCTCCAACCGCCAGGCTACGGTTCGGGTGCGCAAAGAATAGCCAATCATACTCGCACGAAACACCCCGTCGGCCCGGTAGGAGTTTTCCTGCCGGGCCGACTTTTTTTGAGCCTACCGGACACTAACTTCATGGACATACACCTCGGCAGGCGAGGCCAACTCCTCCCAAGGGAAAACCAGGCAAACCGATGTTCCCTGACCAGACGCACTTCGAATCTCGATCCGCCCACCGTTGCGTTTCATAAACTCTTCGCATACCAGCAGCCCCAGCCCTGTGCCCTTTTCTCCCAGAGTGCCGGGGCTTTGAGCGACTGTTTGGGGGTCGGTCGTGGCCATGCCAACACCGGAGTCGGCAATGCACAGCGTTTTTTCCGTCGCAGATTGACGGAAACTCACCCGGATCTGACCGCCGGGGGGAGTGAACTTCAAGGCATTGTGCAGGATGTTGCGGATCACAATCTGTAACTGGCTTTCATCGGCTCTGACGATGGAATCGTCGGGGATAGCGACGTCGATGTCGATCTGTTTGTCCTCGATCGCGGGTTTGAACAAGGCCAGGGTTTCGGCCACCAAATCGCCCGGTGAAACCCATTCTGGCTGTAGGATGATACCCTCCCGCTGTGTGGAGGCCCAATGGAGTAGATTGTCGAGGGTGTAGTAAAGGGTATCGATTGTGCGGCGAAGATGGTCGTTCTGCCGATTCTGCTCCTCTGCCGACTCCTGCGGCTGGTCCAGGCGATCGACGATGAGTTTCAGGTGAATTACCGGGGCGCGTAGGTCGTGGCCGATCAATTCGAACAGCCTGTCCTTTACCTGATTGAGTTCTTCCAAACGTTTGGCTTGGGTCGCTATCTCAGCTTGCTGCTTACTGAGAATCCGCAGATTCCAGCGGTCTCGTTGCGTAAAGCGGTACATCAGGAAAAGTAGAAGGGTCAGGCAAGCCGCCAAGCCCAGGTAAAAGTTTTTTTTCAGCTGGGACTGCTCGAAAGCCTGTTCCTGAATGAGACTGTTCTGACGCATCAGCCTAAGATCCCTGTCTTTTTGCTGCACTAATAACTCTGACTCGACGGCAGCGATGGCTTTGGCCTGATCGAGTTGTTTGATGCTGTCACGCATCATTCCCAGCTCCTCATAAGTGGCCAGCGCCGCCCTGTATTTGCCCCGCTTTTCCTGAAGACGAGCCACAGTGGCCAGCACAGGTTCGATGCTGAAAGGGCTACCGACCTTCTGCGCGACCTGCAGCGCTTTCAGCGCATCGGCCTCAGCTTCGGGAAGACGATTTTGCGCTTCGCGCAGAATACTGGAAGAAACATAAATAAAAGAGGAGGCAACCGCGTGTTTCTCGACCTCCCCCAACCCCATAGACAAATAGTACTGCGCTTGGGGGAAAGCATCCTCTTCGGTGTAATTGCAAACGATCATCGCGCAGGTCTCTACGACGTGAATCCGCGATTCGAGCCGCTGGGCTGCCGCAAGTGTTTTTTTAATATGAGCAAATAATTTTTGGCGGTCGTTTTTTCCGTACCAGTATGCGGCCGTTTGGTGGTAGAGGTACTCATCCCAGGCACAGGGATGTTGGCGAAGGGCTGCTTTCAAACCCATCAGGTCATCCCAGACACCCTCCCGGTCACCGATCCGAAAGTGTAGGATGGATAACAACTCGTAAAAGGAACCTATCCAGCCGCTGTTTCCGGTCCGGCGGGCGTAGCGGATGCACTGGTTGGTGTACCGTACGGCCCGAGCCTGATCGGTTTGGTCAGCGTAACCCATGGCCAGTTGGTACATGGCCTCGGTGGTTTCGGCGGTGACGCGGGCCTGACGCAGAAAATACACCGCCCGCTCGAAAGCCCGAACGCTTTGCCCAGGGCGTTTTTGGTGGTCGTAGTAAGCACCCAATCCGCTGTACACCCGACCCAGATACAGCGGATTTTTTGACTCCTTCGCCAATTGCCAGCTTTGCCGTATCAGACTAAGAGCCGCTTCGGGCCTACTTTGCGACAGCCGAATTCCCGACAGCCGTAGCAGTGGCTCGATGAGAGCCGTGTCGGATCGGGCAGCCTCGATTTGTCGCTCAAGAGTCAGGGCGACCGAGTCGTCCTTCGTCTCCGAAACACCCTGCCCAGACTGGCCCAAAGCAAAGCCAGATAATCCCAGAAACAGCCACAACCACAAAGTTTTTATTGCCAAGAATGAAATAAGTGAATAGATGTTAGTCGGCGTCTGCATATCCTATCATTCACTAATTTCATTCATTCAAAACTAGATATCCCCCTCCCCACAGCCTCCCGCAACGACTCCCGCACGCCGTTCTGGTATTTGCGACCAATGGGAACCGCGTGCTGTTCTAGCCAGATTGTTCTCGCACTGTAGCGCGTCACCTGCGTCAGGTTGATGACGTAGGACTTATGTACCCGGATGAAATTGTGTGGGCTGAGCCGCGCTTCTAGGCCCGAAATGGTGTCAGACACCACCGTCGTGCCGCTCTGGGCAATGACCTTGGCGTAAATATTGGCTGCCTCCAGATACAGAATGTCGCTAAATGCAAAGCGCTGGTTGATATGCCCCGCCTTGAGATAGATGTGCGTGGGTGCCGCCGTCTCTGAAAGGGGAGGCGCGTCACAAGCCATGGGGGCTAGGGCAATCTCCACATCGCCACGCTGCATGTCGGCCTGGGTGTGCAGTACCGTGCGGCGGATACTTCGCAGGAAGCGGGCATAGCTCAAGGGCTTACTCAGGAAATCGTCTACGTCATGATCGTAACAGTCAACCGCGTAGCGCGGGTAGGCCGAGACGACCACCGTTGGGCAGGGATGCGGAAACGTGCGCAGAAAATCAAGGCCGTTCATATCGGGCAACTCGATGTCAAGGAAGAGCAGATCCACGGCTTGCTCGTGCAACAGGGTCATAGCCTGCGTGCAGTCGCTGGCCACGCGGGGGGGGGCGAATAGCCCGGTTTGGTCCAGGAAGCCCTCCAACTGCGCCACGATCAACGGATCGTCTTCAACGATCATCGCGATGAATCGTTTTTTCACGATGGGAGAAGGTAAGTACGGGTGAACATCAAGCTAAACCAAGTAAATATGCTATTTGTTGCAAATGACCCTCCAACAAGAATCAGGGTAATCCCTTCGGGTCGCTTTCTATAATAATGTAATTTTTTTGGAAAATCAAGCACCTGCCCGGTGGAAGAATGTTGCCCCGTCCAGGCTTGTGTACCATGCGCGTCAAAGAAAGTGAAGATCAAGTAGTAGTTAGTAGTTCATCACCCACGGGGACTGTCGATCGACAGCTCCCATTTTTATTCTTAGGTGACTCACTCACCAACCGCAAAACCGCTCACCTCGATCCAATCGAGCCGCGACCAGGCCAGCGACCGATTTCCTTTCATCAAGTCGGTCCAGCCAATTTCTGACACTTTGGTCAAATCAGGATTATCGACGGGTTTTATTTCCGCTACCGACTCTATATCGAGGCTCATCCAGGTCATATCCGAAAGATTGAACTCCCGCACGCGCCAATCCCTAGACGCCGGATCGAGCGGCTGACTGACCAGCCAGGTACCGTCGGCGAGTTTCAAAATGACGTGCAGATTTCGATAACCCGATTGCTTGCTGCGCCATTTGACTTTGCCCATGCGAGAAAGGTCGACGTTACCGGATTTGTGCTTCAAGGTCACTGCCCAGGTATCCTGACATAAACCCGACCAAATATAGAAGGGATCGTCAGCGGGTTTGTCGTGGTTGCTTTTTTTGAGCGAATCTTTGCCCGGA
>NZ_JBGSXF010000756.1:0-4062 GCF_041751555.1 Persicitalea sp.
AACAACGAGAAACTAGAAACGACTGAATACCAAGCCGCCCAACTATGATTCATACCGCCTACGGCGACGCTGGTCGCTTGTTCGTGATCGTTGCTTTTGTGTCGGCCCTCGTCGCGACTTTTGCCTATTTCAAGTCCGTCACTTCTTCGACCAAGCTAAATGATGTTCTCCCTTGGAAGCGCTTTGCGCGGACGGCCTTTTTTGTCCACGCGGCGGCCGTAGCCGGGGTAGTTTTTTGTTTATATTGGATTATTGGCAACCACTATTTCGAGTACCACTACGCCTGGGACAACTCTTCCCTGTCGCTCCCCACCGAGTACGTCATTTCCAGTTTTTGGCAAGATCAGGAAGGTAGTTTCTTGCTCTGGATTTTTTGGAATGTAGTACTGGGACTCATCCTGATCGTTACCAATCGTTCGTGGGAAGGCCCGGTGATGGCAATTTTCGCCTTAGTGCAGGCCTTTCTGGCGTCCATGATTTTGGGCGTCGTCATTCCGGGACTCGACCTGAAGATCGGCTCAACTCCTTTCCTACTACTGCGTGAAGCTCTACCCGATATTCCTGTTTGGACGACCAATCCTGACTTTATTCCCAAAGACGGCAACGGCCTGAACCCGCTGCTGCAAAACTACTGGATGGTCATCCACCCTCCTACCCTATTCTTAGGCTTTGCCACTACTTTAATTCCCTTCTCGTTCGCGATGGCGGGGCTTTGGACTAAGAAAGTGAAGGAATGGATACGTCCGGCCTTGCCCTGGGCTCTGCTGTCGGCGATGATTCTGGGCGTGGGTATTTTGATGGGTGCTTATTGGGCCTACGAAACGCTGAATTTTGGGGGCTATTGGAACTGGGATCCGGTCGAAAACACCTCGTTCGTACCATGGTTAGTACTGGTCGGGACGATTCACGTCATGATTATCGGGCGTAAAAATGCTACGGCTCTCAAAACGTCATTCATCTTAGCCATTGCTACGTTTGTGATGATTCTGTACTCTACATTCATGACGCGGAGCGGGGTTTTGGGCAATGCTTCGGTGCACTCGTTTACTGATTTGGGCTTGTCGGGGCAGTTGCTGATTTACCTCATGACCTTCGTCGTGCTTTCTGTTGGCTTGCTAATCTACCGCTGGAAGCTATTGCCTTCCGATGAAAAAGAAGTGAGTACTTATTCGCCCGAGTTCTGGATTTTTATCGGCGCGACATTGCTTTGCCTTTCGGGTTTCCAGATTTTGGCTACTACTTCTATCCCGGTGTACAATGCCATCGCCGAAGGTTTTGGCAAGATTCTGAATCTGGCACTGCCTACCGATCCCATCGAACATTACAACAAATTCCAAATCTGGTTCTTTGCCCTGATAACTATCTTGACGGGAATAGGCCAGTACTTCTGGTGGAAACGGACGGGTGAAGGCAAGCTAAACACGCTTTATCCGCCCTTGCTGATTTCCTTGATTCTCAGTGCAATTTTTATCACTTTGGGCGAGGTTCGTACGATTTCTTACATCGCTTTGCTGACCGCCGCTGTCTTCTCTATCGTGGCCAACGGTACTATTTTGCTCAATATTATCGGGGGAAATTACAAGTTGTCAGGCGGGGCGGTGACGCACATCGGGGTAGCTTTGATGCTGATCGGCATCCTTTTTTCATCTGGCTACACGCGAGTAGTTTCTTTGAACAATTCGGGCCTGATGATCTCGCGTTCGGAAGAATTTACGGCCAACGACAATAAAGAAAACAAGGAGAACGTCACGCTATGGCTGAACAAGCCTTCCCAAATGGGTAAATATATGCTGACCTGGCGCGACGTGCGCATCGAGCCGCGCTACGTTCCCGAGTACATTCCTAAAGGTTGGGTTGAGATTATCGAGAACGATTTCCACGCGGTAGCATTACGTGACATTGTCGTCAACGACAAGACATACTACAAGACGGGCGACACGCTCGAGATATATCCCGAAAATTTCTATTACGAAATCGAGTACCGCGAACCATCTGGAAAAATATTCACGCTTTTCCCCCGCGCACAGATCAACCCTCGTATGGGCTTGATTTCCTCGCCCGACATTCAGCGGAAGTACAACAAAGATCTGTACACCTATGTCTCGATGGTCACCAATCCGCTGGACGAAGGCAAATGGAGTCCGACCGAGGAATTCACGGTAGCGATGAAGGACACCTTCTTCGTCAACGACTACGTGGCAATTCTTGATAACGTTGTTCGTACCGACCAGGTGGAGGGCGTGCAATTAGGTGAGAACGACGCGGCTGTAAAGGCTATTATTCGGGTATTGGATACTGACCAGGAATATGTCATCGATCCTTCTTTTGTCATTCGCAACCGCACCGTAGGGCGTAAGGCTCAGGTCAGCAACGAACTGGGTTTACGCATTCAATTCAACGAGATCAACCCGCAGACGGGCGAATTCACCTTTGCCGTCAATACCAAGCAACGCGACTTCATCGTGATGAAGGCTTTGGAAAAGCCCCTCATCAACGTGCTGTGGCTGGGTACTTTTGTGCTGGTAATTGGCTTCCTGATGGCAACTATTCGCCGTTTTCGGGATTTCTTCAAAAACCAAAAGCGGGAAGTCGCAGCGGTTGAGATACCCGAGCCCAAAAAGAGAACGCCGCAGCGTGTTTAACTCGCAATGATCTCCACCCGGTTTCCGTCCGGATCCAAGACAACGCTTTCATAATAGCCGTCGCCTGTCGTGCGCGGCTCTCCGACTACCTTATGGCCGTCGGCCCTCAGCCTTTCGGTCAGCTGAACTACCTCTTCTTTATTGCCCACGGACAGTGCAAAATGCGTCAGGCCCAGGTACTCCGTGCCCTCGGAATTGGCTCCGTTTGCCACAGTTTTTTTTTGCATGATTTCCAATCTGGATTCCCCTGAGAAACTTAGAAAATAAGATTCAAAGCCTTTGCGCGGGTTAACATATTTTTCGTTAGTGGTCGCTCCAAAGTACTTTTCGTAAAAGTGGCGAATCACTTCAAGCTGAGAAGTGTATAGGGCGATGTGGTCAAGTTCGGTCATTGCTTCTGGTATGTTTTGAGGTAAGTGCAAGTAAGTTCAGCAGGACAGGACTTTGCCTGTGTGTGATTGAGAGGTGATTTGACCCTATGCAATTTTATTGGAAATTTTTGCCAGATATTTTTTTTGAAAAAACTATTTACATTTTTTGGTAAAAAAATTGGTTTTTACAGAACAAAAGATGTATTATTGGAAGATATTTTAAGAAAGTTTGTTTATCTTTCCCGCATTAAAAATTTTTCTAATAGAGAAGTGTGACATATGATCGCCAAAGCAGTCATATAATTAGTCCACTAAGATATTCAGCATACTATACACACACTGCTGTTATTAGTTGCTGAAATGCTGAAAAGCACTCCTCTAAAAGAAGGAGTGCTTTTCAGGTTAATGACCTTCCCCTATTCGATGAAAGGACTTGCCGATATCCTGCTGCTAGGCGACGAGCGCCTTTATCAAAATTGCACGCCGCTCACGCCCAAAGACTCAACACTAATTACCAAAATGACGCGCGACCTACATAACGCGCTGGTAGAATTCAGGGGCAAGTACCAAACGGGCCGGGCAATAGCCGCGCCGCAGCTGGGATATATGAAGCGGCTCGTCTATATGTTCGCAGATGATCGTTCAACCATTTTCATCAATCCCGAGATCATCGAGCGTAGTGACGAAACGATGGAACTCTGGGACGACTGCATGAGCCTGCCCAATCTGCTGGTTAAGCTGCAACGCCACCGTCAAATCCGGCTAAGGTTTTATGACGAGAGTTGGCAACGCCAGGAGTGGGTACTTACCGACGACCTTTCGGAACTTCTGCAACACGAAATCGACCACTTGGACGGCGTACTTTGCACGATGCGCGCCATTGACGCCCGCGCCTTTCGGTGGAAACCGACCCCGAATCTATCTTTGGAGTAGAGCCGCAAGGCACGTACCTTTACCCTCCAAATTCAATCCACCATCTACGTGTGCCGTTATTTATCATTTGTCATCCTGCTTTCCGGAATTACTGGTTTTTCTCTCGCCCAGAAACC
>NZ_JBGSXF010000757.1:0-6930 GCF_041751555.1 Persicitalea sp.
ATGCGATGTCGGAAAGGGCGCAAAAGGAATTTATTGATAAAGCCCTGGACTCGCTGTCGGTAGATGGCATGAGCCAAAAGCGCATCAGCATTACGGTCGATGACAACGACAACCGTCTCCGTGATAATGTGAGGATAAGGGCTTGGAATCGTGATGACGACGAGCCGATGATTTGGAGTTGGCGTGACGGCGATGGTCATCACCAAAATTTTCACTTCGATACCAAAGAGTTGCAGGGCAGTGTTCGGCGGATGCAGAAGGAAATGGAGCCAAAACTCCGGGAATTGCGCGCCAATGTAGAACCAAGCATACGGATCATGCAAAAAAATATAGAAGGTATGGGCGATCGCTTCAATGGTGCCTGGGGAAGTGCCTTCGATAACAGTAGCAGTGTGCGAAGCCTGAACGCCTACGCCAACAATCCCGACAACGGGCTGCTGAACTTGCGGTTCAGTGTTCCCGAAAAGGGCGATGTCCGCATCACCGTCACTGACACGGATGGCAAGGAAGTGGGCAAGAAGACCATCAAAGATTTTAGCGGCGAATTTGTCGGGCAGATTGAGTTGAAGAAGAATACGAAGGGAACGCTCTTCGTAACGGTAGTTCAGAACGACGATGGCACTATGCGTAAAGTCGTTATCGAGTAAGTCGATTAGGATTGTTTTTCTCGAAGCCCGTCCTTTTTTTAAGGGACGGGCTTTTTTTAGCCAAAAAAATCAAAAAAATAGTACGTGCTAAGGCAGGAATAGTAAATTTGCCAGTTAAAACCCCTTTACTGACCGAAACGCAACCAACCGTGCGACTATGCTGAATCTTGTACTTTTTGGCCCCCCGGGTGCGGGCAAAGGCACCCAAAGTGAAAAAATTATCGAGAAATATTCCCTCGTCCACCTCTCGACGGGCGACCTGCTGCGGTCACAGATCAAAGCCGGTACCGAACTGGGTTTGAAAGCTAAGACTCTTATGGATCAGGGTGTTTTGGTGCCGGATGAGGTAGTAATTGGCATGATTGATGCTAAACTACAAGAGCATCAAGACGCTCCCGGCTTTATTTTTGATGGCTTCCCCCGTACAGTAAAGCAGGCGGAGGCACTGGACGAACTCCTCAAATCGCATAATGAGCAGATTTCGGTGATGGTGGCTTTGCTCGTCCCCGACGAAGAACTAAAAAAGCGGTTACTGATCCGTGGCCAAACCTCGGGCCGCCCCGATGACCAGAACGAGGAGAAAATCAAAACCCGAATTTTCGAGTACAACAGCAAAACGACACCCGTGGCGGACTACTACCGCCAGCAAAACAAGTTTGTGAGCATCGGCGGCGTCGGCGAAATCGAAGAAATCTTCGAGGCCATTTGTGGGGCGGTGGAATCCAATTAGTGAATGGGGGATTGGGAGATTTAGAGAATGTTGCATTCGCCCAATTCTCAGTTATTCTCTCATTCTCTCATTCTCTCATTCAAAATTGAAAAGGTGGCCTCATCAAATTTTATTGATTACGTAAAGATCAACGCCCGTTCCGGGGCGGGGGGAGCAGGTTCGCTGCACTTCCGTCGGGAGAAGCACGTGAGTAAAGGTGGCCCCGACGGCGGCAACGGCGGACGGGGCGGCCACGTAATCCTGCGCGGCAATGCGCAGCTGTGGACGCTGCTGCACCTGCGCTACACCAAGCACATCAAAGCGGAGCCCGGCGGCAAGGGCGATGGAGGCAGAAGAAGCGGAGCAGAAGGCCAGGACAAAATTTTGGAAGTCCCATTGGGAACAGTAGCCCGCAACGCCGAAACCGGGGAAGAAATGGGTGAAATCACCGACGATGGGCAGGAGATTATTCTACTGCCCGGTGGACTTGGCGGGTTAGGAAATGATCATTTCAAATCAGCCACAAACCGGACTCCCGACTATGCTCAACCGGGCGGAGAGGAGTTGGAAGCCTGGATCATTCTCGAATTGAAAGTATTGGCTGATGTGGGGCTGGTGGGCTTCCCGAATGCCGGAAAATCTACATTGCTATCAGTAGTGTCGGCAGCGAGACCCGAAATTGCTAACTACCCATTTACAACCTTAGTACCCAATTTAGGCGTAGTTGCTTATCGAGACGATCTCTCCTTTGTAATGGCCGATATTCCCGGCATAATCGAAGGAGCTTCTCAAGGCAGAGGACTGGGTCTGCGCTTTTTAAGACATATTGAAAGAAACTCTCTGCTTGTATTCCTGATTCCGGCCGACAGCGAAGATCCCGCGGCGGAATATGAAACCCTACTCAATGAACTAAGAGAATACAATCCGTCCCTACTTGATAAGCAAAGGCTTATCGCAATTTCAAAAATCGATTTGGTTGAAGATGATATTAGTGAAAGAGAAAAATTGACAAAAGGATTACCGGACAACGTACCAAATTTGTTCATTTCTGGAGCAACACAAGAAGGAATTGAACGTTTGAAAGACCTGATATGGGCAACGCTCAACGAGCCGTTGTCCGTTAGCTAAATTTAAGGTCAAAAAGTTGCTTGTCGGTAGTTCTAAACTGATATTGGGTGCATCTTTTTTATTCGTTAAGGATTGAATGACATGAAGTTTACGGTTAAGCTGTCAATGGTTATATGTATAGCCATTTTTACATTTCTAGGGGCCGACGCTTACGCACAACTTAGTATTTCCTATCCGGCCAACCGCACGGTACTCCAGCGAGACAAGAACAATTCGGCTACAGTGTACATCCGTGGAACCTATTCCACGCCTATCGAGCGGGTGGAGGTGCAACTCCGTGCGATCAACGGCGGTAATACTTCCGGCTGGATGAATATTCAGAACAACCCTCAAGGCGGCAGCTATGCCGGCCAAGTGGACTGGAGCGGCGGCTGGTACGAAATGGAAGTACGGGGCTGGCGTGGTGACCAAATCGTGGGTAGTTCCACGGTGTCGCGCTTTGGTATCGGTGAGGTATTTATGATTGCCGGGCAGTCTAACTCCCAGGGTTATCAGAACTATGGTGGCCCCGGTGCCATCGACGACCGGGTGAATACGGTAAACTACTACAATGTGAGTTCAAACAATGAACTCCCTCAGCCATCGTTTGACCACCTCAACGCCGATTCGTACATTTCGCCCAGGGGTAATTCTGCGTGGGCTTACGGAAAACTGGGAGATCGCCTGGCCGAACGGCTGGGCGTCCCGATCTTGTTCTACAATGCGGGATGGTACGGGTCGGCGGTGAGAAACTGGCGGCAAAGTATCAATGGCACGGCTTACTCAGTTTACAATGGCGAGGCATTCACACCTTCTGGCATGCCTTACAACAACCTCCGATTGACCTTACAGTATTACGTTCCGGTGACGGGCATCCGGGCGATCTTGTGGCATCAGGGAGAGGCAGATAATTTTACGAATACTACTAGTGATTCTTACACTGCTGATCTGCGGGCAGTCATTGAGCAGACCCGCAACGAGAGTGGTCGGAATATTTCCTGGGTTGTGTCTCGGGCCTCTTTTGAAAACCAGCGGGGAACTGATTTTGCAATAATCAAAGCTCAAAACGATGTCGTTGCTTCTACTTCCAACACTTTCTACGGGCCGGAAACTGATAAAATTCAAACGCCCCGGCCCGATGGCGCGCATTTTCAGGATGTTGGTCTACATCAGTTGGGCGAAGCCTGGAGCGGGGCCTTGAACGACGACTTTTTTGCTCGTTCAGAACCCTCCAAAGCCGTTTCACTGCCAACTGTGCGCGTGGTCTGTGGTAGTGGTAATTCGCTGTCGTTGACTGTCGAGGGCGGTAATTTTAGTTCGATCAATTGGAATAACGGACAGAATTCGCCTAATATCAATGTAGGAGGCGGCCGCTACGTGGCCAAAGTCCGCGACCAGGCGGGCAACATTCTGTTCAGCCCTGCTGTGGAAGTACCCGGTCAGGTACGGCCTTCCGTACCGACCATCGAAGTAGAAGGCGGTAGAAACAACATTTGTCAGGGAAGTTCACTTGCCCTCACTGCATCGGCTGACGGATTCCTTCGCTGGAATACCGGACAGACTGATCGTCGGATTAATGTAAACTCACCCGACAACTACAGCGTTACCGCCAGCAACGCCTATGGCTGTGAGGCAACTTCAGCTCCCGTCGCAATTGGCGTATTTTCCACCCCACCGCCACCCAAGCCCAGCATCAAGATACTGGGAACTACGGTTTTCTGTGCGGGAGGCGTAGTGACATTGGAATCGAATTCCGCTGTGCAAAGTACTTGGTCAGACGGGCAGAATGGCGCTACTATTTCGGTGGGGAATAGCGGGGAGTTCCGTGTAAGAGCCGTGGACGGCAACGGCTGCAAGTCGCCGGAGTCCGACCCTGTGACCGTGAAAGTCAACCCGCTCCCCTCACGGCCATCCGTAGCAGTCAGTGGTATCACCACTTTTTGCGAAGGAGGAAGCGTGACGCTCACCTCTAACTACGAAAACGGTAACCGCTGGAATACCAACACCTCGGATCGGTCGGTAGTAATCAATCAGTCGGGCGACTACACAGTATCAATCACAGATGGTAATGGCTGTACGGCTACCTCCTCCCCGGTTCGGGTGCAAGTGAATCCGTTGCCTGCTGCGCCCGCTATCACGTCTCTTCGCCCGGTCACCTTCTGCGATCGCGACTTTACGGTTTTACAAGCTAGCCCCTCCAACTCCTACCAATGGAGCAATGGCAGTAATCAGCGCGAAGTAGAAGTGCGAACCTCGGGCGAATTCTCGCTTACGACTATCGACCGCAATGGCTGCCGTTCTCCTGTTTCGCAAGTCGTGCGGGTGACAGCCAATCCACTTCCACCTACTCCTACTATCACTGCTTCGGGCCCCCTTACCTTTTGCTCAAGTGAAAAAATAACGCTCAAGTCCACTGAGGCAAAAGGCTACGTCTGGAACAGCGGATCTACGAATCAGGAATTTTCAACCAATCTAACTGGCATCTACCAGGTTCGTACTAAGAATGAGTTCAACTGCTTGTCGGACGCTTCCAATACAATTTCGTTGAATGCGTTGCCTCTGCCAGCTGCTCCCACTGTGACCGCTCTCGGGCGCACTACATTTTGCCAAGGAGAAGAGGTGCAACTTACTACCAACACAGAGGGTGATTTTTCCTGGAATACAGGGGCGACGGGCAAATCCATCATCGCTACCGAATCGGGAAATTACTCCGCTCGGGTGCAAGGAACTAACGGATGTTTTTCGCCATTTTCTCAAGCCTTAAGGCTGGAATCCAAGCCAAAACCGCCGTTGCCTGTTGTTCAGCAAGTAGGCACCTACACCCTTGAAGCAGGAGTGAGGGTACCCAACGAAGATTTTCTGTGGCAGAGAGACGGTGTGATACTGGGCGATTCGACGAGTTTGATTAAAGCTACAAAACCGGGTGCTTATTTGGTGAAAGCCGCTATCACTTACAGTCCTACGCTGGTATGTTTTTCCGATGAGTCGGCTATTTTTAATTTTATTCCAGAAGCTGACGGCAACGGAATTAGCATTTATCCTAACCCGACCGATAATGGCATGATCATTGCGGAGACTCGTGATAACCTGGAAGGCGCGACCGTGAGAGTGTATGATTTGAAAGGCGTACCAGTACAAACTTTCCTGATAGACTCATTCGAACAGCGCCAATTTCTTGACCTATCCAACCTTTCGAGTGGCATGTACATCTTAAAGATAAGTTCTGGTTTTTTCCATGCCACCCAGAAGTTAATGATTAGTAAGTAAAGACAAACGGTTTGGCTTTCGGGTGGTCGAAGATCGGGAGGCAAACGCTCGCGGCAAGGAATAATCCACTATTTTTGCGGAAATTTCTCCTGCCATCCTTTCCAGATATTTTTGAAATTTTCCGGAATCCGTTTTTTCGGTTTAGATGTAAACACTGCGTGAATGCGTACTCTATATACTCTTTGTATTTTTCTGACTACCTGGCTACTTAGTAGCTTCTTAGCATTGGGTGCCGAAGCCCAGATTAAAATTACCTCACCAACAGATCGTGCTATTTACCAGCGCGACATCACGGGGCAAACTACCATCTCAATCTCTGGTACCTACTCTCAGCCTATCGACAAGTTCGAGGTGCGGGCGGTGGCTGTCATTCCGGGGCAGGGGCAGAACACGCCGTGGAGCACATTACAGGACAAAGTTTCAGGCGGAGTTTTTCAAGGAACGCTGCGCCTCCAGGGCGGTTGGTACACAATAGAGGTTAGGGGCTTGCAAAACGGTGAAGTCGTAGGGCGCGACGTAGTGTCACGGATGGGGGTCGGAGAAGTCTTCTTGATTTCCGGGCAGTCTAACGCCCAGGGGCTGTTTGAATCACCCGGCCCGGCAGCCAATGACGATCGTGTCAATTACATTGTCTATGATAATACCGTCAACTCGCTTTTTGATCCGCCCGCGCCTACCTTCGCACACCTTGAATCCAACGTAACCATTGGTCCTCGCGGAAAAACTGCCTGGTGCTGGGGTATTCTGGGAGATCTGCTGGTGCGCAAATTAAACGTTCCCGTTTTATTCATCAATACCGCCTGGGAGGGAACCTCGGTGAGAAACTGGGCTGAGAGCGCCGAAGGAAAGATTGCCCGAAGCCCCTACGGTTTCAACTACCCTGCTCAGATGCCCTACGGCAATCTTCTGATTTCTACGCAGCACTATGTCCATCAGTTGGGCGTGCGGGCTATCCTCTGGATGCAGGGTGAGGCGGACAATTACCCGGCCAATACCAGTGCTCAGTCCTACAGCTACGACATGCAGTTTCTTATCAATAAACTAAACAGCGACACCGGCAAGCGGATCAACTGGGTCATTTCCCGCACTTCCCGCAACGTGAATGGCACGGGACAGTCGACAACGAATCAAAACATTATCAACGGCCAAAACGCGGTACTAAACACAAATTTCAACAGTACTTTTCCGGGCCCAGAAACG
>NZ_JBGSXF010000758.1:0-4608 GCF_041751555.1 Persicitalea sp.
GCTGCGAATGGCGAAGGTGCGGCCGATGAAGCGGTAAGCCATTACGATGAACGGCAGGTTGATTAGTGGGATCAAAATTGCCAGCGGAAGTCCGAAGATTTCGCTGAGCAGCATCGAGATGCCCGTCGCGCCGCCGTCGATGAAGTTGCTGGACATCAGGAAGCCCTTGAGGCCCATGCCCGCGCTGCCGATGCCCAATAGAATGAGAATGGTGTCTTTGAAGATAAAGCCGATTCTGGCTTTTTTTTGCTTGGTCATTTTTTGTTTAAAAGCTGGGGTCAGCGACCCCATAATTTATTTGAATTCACCCGACTGAGCTTATCATTTGCGTTTGCCTTCGGTCGGCTGTCATTGACAGCAGTTCTCGCCAAAACTTGCGAATAAACTCCCATTCCATCCTCGAAGCGCCTTCGTGCGCCCTCGCCACCTGCAGTAGGATGTTGATAAAACGCTTCCGGGTTTCGCGGTTGATTTCGATGCCCTCGCCAGCCATGCGCCGCATTCCGGTTTTGTAAGCTTCCGCCGTGCTGTACTCGAAATTATCCCGCAGGAAGAATCCGCACACGGCCAGTTCGCCGTGCGGCTCGTCGAGCAGGATCTCGCGGACGGCCTTGACTTCTTCTTTTTGCAGTTCGCCGTCGAGTTTTGAAAGGGCATAAATGACGCTGCCCAGCCCCATTAACAGATCAGGTGAATTCATGACTTTTTGTTTTTTGGTAATATATGGATTTTATTTTTTGAAAAATGGAAAAGCAGGAGGTTCAGGCAAACGAGTGCGCGGCTAACTGGTGGAAAACACGCTCGTCAAGCCGAAAGCGGTCATTGAGTGTCAGGCTACTGCGGGCGGTAAAAAGCGCGTAGTTGACCGCGTTGTACAGCAGCCAGTATGAGAGTTCAGACTCCAGCATCCGCTCTTCGAGCCGCAACCGCTCGCGGGCTTGCTTAGCCAGTTGGGCCGGAATGGGTAGTTCCCTTAATAGAGTCACATCCACCCCGGCGGCGACGGTTTGCTGAAAGTGATCGTACACCTGAGTCGTCAGAGTGTGCTCAGTAGTCAGGTGTTCGGCGATCAGGTCACGCAGATGTTCCTGAAAAAGCTCAATGGTGAGTGCACTGTGGTGGATATTACGAATCTGCGAACGAGTCTGTCGCGTACGCTCCGGCGTGGTAGTGCTTTTGGGTGGTTGCTTCTTCTTGCTCCCCCCGGTCCACTGCTCGAGCCAGAATTCATATTCAGCTAAGTCGGCGAACGGATCGGCCCAGCCCATCAACCCGTTCTGGCACATGTTGCGGTAGAGGCTGCTGCCCAGCCGCGTGGCGGGGTCGAGCAGGGAAGTGAGAGACTGCCCCTGAATGCTGAAGGGCGTCTTGCCGTTGTAGCTGTTGGTCAGCGTCAGGCTGCGGTGCAGGTTTTCCGTTCCAACCTGCACGGTGGCGGGCAGCACAATGCTGATGGTGAATTCACCGGTCGTGGTGTATTTGATCACCAGTT
Organism: Persicitalea sp.; assembly: GCF_041751555.1. NCBI lineage: Bacteria > Pseudomonadati > Bacteroidota > Cytophagia > Cytophagales > Spirosomataceae > Persicitalea > Persicitalea sp. The sequence continues at coordinate 1,493 of NZ_JBGSXF010000758.1, forward strand.
GGTAGTCAGCTACCAGTTCGTCGATCACCTCACGGATAGCGGCGTTGGGAACAATGGTGTAATCTGCGCTTTGAATGCCGAAAAGCGTTTTGCGCCCCCCAGGCCTCTGCCCTACCACCAGTTGTTGACGGTCGGTGGCGATGATGTCGTAACCGGGCAGCATATCGGTCAGCCAGAGCGACTCGACGGGGTAGCAGATTTCTTCCCATGAGTCAGTTACTTGAGGTTCTGTGCTGATATAAGTCATAAAACTTGCGTTTTTGTTTTTACAGTTGTAAATTTACAGTCATAAAATTTCAATTCAAAGTAAGAGTATAATATTCTCTCAGTTTCCATCAGAACCGACTCGCTATGGATATCTCCCAATTGCTTACTCAAAAAGTAAAAGTGGCAGCCTTGCTGTTTCTGGTGATGGCCTTCGTGGTGCTGTACTCGCTGCGCGTAGACAATAGGGCCCACCATTTGGACGAGGCCGTCACATCGGTTTACAAAGACAGATTACAGCCCGCGCTGATTATCGTGTACCTGAGCGAGAACCTTCACGACAAACGCCGACTTCTCGACAATCACCTGAGTGAGCACTCGAGACTCTCCGCCACTGAATTGAAAACTAAACTCGCGGAATACGACGAAAAAAACGACCAACTCGTGGCTAATTTTGAGCAGACCCTCCTCACCCGCAACGAGGCGGCGGTATTGAAGGAATTCAAAAGTGACCTGGCTACCAACTCTCGTCTGGAAAGCGTAGTGATGCAGCGGATCACCGACGAAAACAGGGAGATTGCCACCGCGCTATATAATAAGGATGGGGTGGCCCTTTTCCGCCAGAGTATTGAGAACCTGCATATCCTCGCCCGAATCCAGTCGGAGACCGGACAGGAAATCGTGCTGGGATCGCACCGCGATGCCGCCGGGGTGTCGGTCATTACCTCGCTGATGATCGCCGTGGCCGTGATCGTCGGGATTCTTATTCAGAGCCTGATTCAAAAAATCAGATTCCATCTAAATTAATTTAGTCCTCACAAAATCAATAAGTTATGAATAAACTCATCAGATCTAAACTACCAGCGGCTCCGAAAGTGGATCAGTCGGGCAAAAACGGCTTCAACTCTTCCAACAATCCGATCGAGGAGGTAACCTGCTAACCATAAGCCGCCGGAGATCTGTCACCCTGAGAAAAAACAATTTAAAGCAGTCAAATCTGCTCCAATTTAATAGCCTTTGAAAATCTGAGATATCATGAAAACCATCCAAACTTTCATCATTACAGTTTGTGCGATGCTGCTGAGCAGTTTCGAGATCTTTTCGCAGGATGAGCAAAAGGTAAAAGTCGATCCCGGCGTATCGGTACACAACTACAAGCATCCCCACAAAGCGAAGCTGGCGAAGGATTCGCAAAAGATCCAGCGTCGCGGTCGATTCTCCTCCCGCGTCGGCATCGTGCCGCGTGCCGTCATAGCACCCAGAGAAAGTTTTCAGCCAAGTACCCCCAAGTACAAGCGGCGTCCGGGCTGGTCTATTTTCAGAAATTCCAATCCTACGCCTACGCGGCTCAACCCGCTGACGAACCCCGGCAATTACAAGACGCAGCATTAATTTGTCGGGCATCCACCGAAGGGCAGAAGTCGATAAAAAATATAGATGAAGACCAAAAGGAGAATAGTCAGAATAAAAAATGTAGTAAAGCCGATCGCCGAACCGGTTATCAACACTATCCGCGATCTGGCCGAGAGTGGACGGCTATCGGGTATACTGCTGCTGGTTGCCACTGCCGTGGCGATGATCTGGGCCAATTCGTCGCAGGGTGCGGCCTTTTTGGGGTTTTGGAAACAGAAAGTCGGCTTTCCGCCGCTGGACAAAACCATCAGTCACTGGGTAAACGACGGTCTGATGGCCGTCTTTTTCTTTTTTGTGGGGCTGGAAATCAAGCGCGAATTCCTGGTGGGAGAACTCTCCGACTGGCGGCAGGCCGTGTTGCCAGTCGTGGCTGCTCTGGGCGGGGCTATAGTTCCGGCGGCGATATACCTCGCTTTCAACGCCGATACAATTGCCGCCGATGGTTGGGCCATTCCCACCGCGACAGACATCGCGTTTTCGCTTGGGATGCTCTCGCTGCTGGGCAAGCGGGTGCCTTTCGCTTTGAAAGTCCTGCTGACCGCCATCGCCGTCATCGACGATTTGATTGCGGTGCTGGTCATCGCGCTTTTCTATACCCACGAGATCCATTCTGATATGTTGCTCGGCGCGGCAGCTACCTTGGCGGTGCTACTCGCGCTCAATTACTTCAAAGTACTTCGCTTTGTTTTCTATCTTATCCCCGGCCTACTGCTCTGGTTCTTTGTCCTCAAATCGGGCGTTCACGCCACCATTGCCGGGGTACTTTTAGCTATGACTATTCCCCTCAGCCAACTGGGCAAGATCGAACACGCGCTTTATAAGCCCGTTAACTACCTCATCATGCCCATTTTCGCGCTGGCCAATACGGGCATCGTCCTGGCCGGGGACGTGTCCGCTTTGCTGACATTGCCATTAAGTTTGGGGATCGTGGCGGGGTTATTTCTGGGAAAACCGCTGGGTATCGTGCTGTTTTCCTGGGGCGTCGTCAAGTCGGGAATGGCCAAACTACCCACCGGGCTGAAATGGCGGCACATTTTTGGCTTGGGCTTTACGGCGGGCATTGGCTTCACGATGTCTATCTTCATCGCCAGCCTTTCCTTCCCGGACGCAGTCCAACAAAGCAGCGCCAAGCTGGCGATCATGGTCGGAACGGTGCTTTCGGGGATTGTAGGATTGCTGTGGTTGGTGAAGGTCAAGAAGACGATGGCGCGTAACCCGTAAGGCCGGACAGGCGCACCTTCGGACAGGCGCGCGGCGGGCGAACTTATGTGTTCGCCCCTACCTTACCTAGTTCGTACAAACCGCTTCATCGAAAAAGCGTAGGCATGACGCTCGTCCACCTCGTGCCGATCAGAGTAAACTTCTTTCCAGTCCGCCCAGTCGATTTCCGGGAAGTACGCATCGCCTTCGATAGTCGCGTGGACTGTGGTCAAGTACAGCTTGTCCGCGCGCGGCAGCATTTCTTCGAAAAGGCTCACTCCGCCCAAAACAAAAACCTC
>NZ_JBGSXF010000759.1:0-13564 GCF_041751555.1 Persicitalea sp.
AAAATCAGCACCCGGTACTTGTCAAACAATTGTTGTACCAGATGAATGCCCGCCGAGCCAATTTCCATCACCCGTACGGAAGGCGGAAAGGCGGCTTCCCGCTCCAGCTTTTGCGCCAGCACCACCCCGAAGGCATCGTCCTGCCGCAGTTCGTTGCCCACCCCGGCAATCAGGATGTCGGGGCGGTCATTTCCCATCCGGTATTTTAAAATGATCGTCGGGAAACTCTTTATCAAACACGATGTGGCTGTGGCGGCTTTCGGAGGTCAGTCGTCCGGGCCGATTCAGCGAATCAGCGGCGTAGCCTTTCCGTAGCGCGGGCAGCAGCAGTCCGTCCACCCGCTCAAATTCCATGTAGCGGGTATAGTCCCAGTAGTTGTCCTTGCCGTTGAGGGAATTGGCGAGCAATTTTCCGGTACCAGGTTCAAAATAATAGTACCATATATGGTCGGGGTTACTGCCCGCACCTTTTACGTACGAGGTCTTCACCACCTGGGCGGGAACGCCATCGGCCAGAGTCATTTCGCCGATGTACTCGGCCTTGATTCCGGGGTCTTTCAATTTGTAGGGCATACTCATCACGTACTGCGAACCATAGCTGGAATTCCAAGCATTGTCGATGTCTTTCTGTTCGGCGGAGGCGGTGCCGTTGAACAGTTTCCGGGCCTGTTGCCCGTCGTGCAGGAGGGTGACGGTCGTATCGTGCAACACATAAGTGACCTTCGCCCGAAACTGCGGCCTGATCATATAGTCGAAATGCTGGTCGAGTTCCCGGATGATTGCACCCGTACTGTCGTAGCTGGTACTTTTCTTGTCAAAGGACAGGGTTTTCTTCTGCTGCCAGGTATCCCAGGCCCCCGCATAAGCGATGGCCCGGTCGATGATGACGCGCGAAGAATCATCCATCACCACAGGCAGATCGCGGGACGGGTCTTCCTGCGTCTGACAGGTCACAAAGCAAAATCCCAAAAGCAAGAGGAGGACGGTGGTGGTAAATTGTTTTTGCATAGAATTCTACATATTAAGCCCGATTCGTATTTCGCCGCCCTCACCCACGTTCACCGGGTACTTTTTCAGCGAAAGGAGTCGGTTCGATTCCATGATTCCGTCCGACAGTCGGTAATTGCAGCCGTGCCACGGGCAGATGAGGTACCCCTGCGCGATGCTGGCCCCGTCGAGCGGCAGGGATGTGTTGCCGCAACAATTTTTCACGGCGTGGATTTCGCCCTCCGACTTGCAGATCAGGAGATTTTCACCTTCCTCGGCGTATTTATAGACCGTGTTGTCTTTCAACGCCTGGGCATTGCCCACGGGAATCCAGCGCGGGTACTTATCGTTGCCACTGCCCGCCATGATTTCCTGCGCCAGCGTCCCGTTCTGAATTTCAGTGTGGAAAAGATCGTACAGACTGAAAAGCAATTTCACCGACTTGTCCATTTGCATTTTGAGGTGCAGATCGGGGTGGTTGATGATTATCTCCCTGAACAACCTGGTCAGCGCCTCGCGGTGCAGCATATCGAAATGCCGGAGCAGTTCGTGCATGTTCTCCTTCACCTTCGGGTAGGGGAGCCCTTCCAGTTCCGTGACCATTTCCTCCGCCCGCGCGGCCACTGCTTCGTATTCGGTATCCGATAGGAAAATACTTTTCATGCGGCGTGTTGATGGCGGCTGTCGGCGCAATTGTGGACGCAGTCTTCCAGTTTCTCTCCCTCGTGGTAGCAGAATTCACAGTCCGGTCCGCACTCGCCATGACCGCCTTTCTGCATTCCTTCGAAGGCATTCCGAAAAATCCCGCCCGCTTCTTTTTTTCCGGCGGCGGTCAGAAGTACCAGACTATTTTCGTCCAGAGTACCGTCTTCTATTTTCAGATAGCCTTCCTTGATATTCCTGTCGAGATGCAGCAAAAGATTGTCGGGGGTGGTGTTCAGCAAAGACAGCAACCGACCGAAGGGGACGGCGTCGGCCAGTCCTTCGCCCTGCATCCAATACAGCACCTGCAGGATTTCTTCCCGCCAAAATAAAGCACCCAAAGCGCTGTTTTCCGACATCAGACTTCGATTAACGTTTCTCCGTACAAAGGGTCCAAGATACTGATTTTTGCGCTGTCCGCCACGCAAAGGTCTTGTAATGTGAGGATAAGGTCGGGAATGGCGCGTTCTACTGCTTCGGTAAAACCTTCTCCGGCCTGTTCGGGGCCGGGTTCCACATCGACCACCAGCGTTTCGCCGGGCCATATTTTGAAATACTCCCCGATAATCAGCAGGTTCTCCACAGAAATGACCCCCGTAACCGCATCGCCCACGCAGCGCTGAATGAGTTCCTCGTCCGGCAACCCGCCCTGCCACCGAAAAACAGTGATGTCGCCAATTTCCCTACCCGCCCGCTCGAGGGCAGCCAAAATTATAACGCGGTCGAAGGGTTCAGGCCGGGACTGGAATTCCTGCACAATGGCGATGGGACCCCAGTTGAACTCGTCCATCTCCACCCCCGGCGGCCAGCGCATTTCCCGCAGCCGGGGCAGCAGGGCCGGGCCGATGGAGTGGTTGCGGAGGTTGTGGTAGCCCACGGTGCCGATAAAGATTTTTTTCATCGATCTTTTCTCTAAAACCCTTATTCCAAGCCACAGGCGCAGGTCGTGACCTCGCGGGTGACCATGTAGTCGCTGTTTTCGACCTGAATGTGCGTGGTACAGGGCATACAGGGATCGAAGCTGCGGATGGCCCGCAGGATGTCGATGCCCTTGAATTTTTTGTCTGGGTCATTTACGTCCACGTTTTCCAAAATCGGCGTATTCAGTACCGCTTCTTCGTACGGCCCCGGTGTGCCCCAGGGCGTATTGGGCGAGGCATTCAGGGTGGAAGGCGTGAGTATCTGGTAGTTGGCAATGGCCCCGTCGTCGATGACGAGGTGGTGGGTCAGGAAGCCGCGCCCCGCGCCCCAGAAGCCGACACCGATTTGGGTGCCCTTGCTGGGAATTTCGAAAGGCGTACTCATGCTGGTTTCGCCCTGCCGCAGGAAATCCATCGCCATGTACCAGTTGTCCAGCGCGACCAGGGCCGAGTACGGAATGCAAAAGGCCCGCGCGCGGTTGCGCTCGAAGGCGTTCCACACCTCGGGAATATGCCATTCCATGGTGGTGGCAGGCATATTGTGTTTCGGCATGTGCAGAATCATGCTGTGGCCGGTGGGTTCTACGAAGCGCCGCGACACGACCTTGTTGGCTTTGGCGGTGATGTACAACCGGGCGTAGGCACCCGCCTCCACCGAATTGCGGTCCCAGGTCGGACAGGTGTCCCAGGTGTAGCGATCGCGCCAGCTTTGTTTGCCGGGCTTGGCAATGGTTTCCTTGTTCCAGGGATGGTTAGGGCTCAGTGGGCTACCTTCCATATCTTCTTTGAAGCGGTGGCCGTCCCATTTTTCGTAGTACGAGTGTTCCACAAACTCTTCCAGCCCCACGTTGATTTGCTTGAGGTTGGTGGTGATCAACTCCCCATCAATCAGTACACCGGGTGTGGACCAACGGGCATTACCCCAGGTATCGCAATTGGCGTAGGAAGCGTCGTAGTAGTCCGGGTGGTCCCACACCCCGGTTTCGATCATGGTGGCGGGCCTGGCCCCGACTTTCGCGTAGTCGGGATTGCAATCCAGGAAGAAATCAAATACATCGTCCCAAAGCCCCACGACTTTCTGACCGTAATCGAAAAACTTGATGAGGCGCTGGTAGAGTTCGTTGAGAACCGTGATGTTGACCGTCACCGACAGTCCGCCCGGCACCACCGACTGCGGGTGCGGGTACTTGCCGCCGATCAGTACGTAGGCCTCGCGGGCCACGCGGGTCATTTCCAGGGCTTCGATGTACAGCTTGCCCGTCAGCGGATTGAGGTCGCGCATGATGTCGATCATCAGCTCGTAGCCGTGGGCCGCCTTGTTTTTGGCCGGGGTGGTGCGGGCTTTTTCCACAATCTCCGGATTGGTTTCGTTGACCAGTTGCTCCGAGTAGTCGGGGCCGGACAGCAGAAAGAGGTGTAGCGGGTGGTCGTAGAGGTACTCCACGGCCAGCAGGATATTGCGCATCACGATGACCAGCGGCGGCGGCTTAATGTCCAGAGCCATCTCAATGGCCAGGGCAGACACCGTTGAGTGTACCCCGCCGCAGACCCCGCAGGCCCGGCTGCTGATGTAGGCGGCGTCGAGCGGACTGCGGCCTTTGAGGATGATTTCGTAGCCCCGGAACAGGGTGGCCATCGAATTGGAGGAAATCACTTTCTTGTTTTCCAAATCCACCACGCTATGGAACGCCAAAGCCCCGGCGATGCGGGTAACCGGGTCATAGTCCACGTTTTTCAGGAAGCCGTTTTTGCCCAGCAGGTCTTTGAGCTTGTCCTCGTTTTTGCCCAGATCCACCACATCGTAGGAGTAGGGGTTGGCCACTCCTTCTTTCAGCGTGGCGTTGCCCTGCGCGTCAAATTCTATCGGAAGATTCTTGAAACACATGAATTTTTGGGTTTATAGTTTTAGTACCCCGGCGATTGCCCCCAGGTGTGAATTTACGGATGACAATCCACCGTGCAATTGGTCCAGTGCACCGTTGATGGTAGTCAGGTGGCCCGCCAGCGGGGCGGTGTCATTTTCAACTTTCTGCAAGCCACCCGCCAATTCTTTCAGGTGGCCCGCCGCCCGGAACAGGTAAATGATGACGCCCGTGAGGTACACGACCAGCACCAGCACCACCAGGGCCACGACCACGAGCGTAATAATAAACAGGTACTCTTTCATAGTCAGTTGAATTTTGCGGCGCGGCCAGCCATCGTCACTTTCAGGGTTTCGGCGTTGCCATTGATTTTTCCGGCGGTATCCAGGATATCCGTCGCCACAGAAATGGTGCTGTTCAGGGCCGTGATATGGTCGGTGTTGGCCGCAATGCCCAGCCCGGCCTCCTTCATTTCCCGCAAGTACCGCTCGATACTTTGGGCGGAGCGAAAGGTCTTATGCAGCAACCGCACGATGAAAGGCAGCAGCACCACGGCTACCACCAAAGTCAGAATCCACAAATTATAAACAATCTCGGGCATGGCTAGACATTTTTCTGTTTCAAAGCGGCTTCGATGGTTCCCGCCAAATTCTGGTTGACCACTTTCAATCCCACTCCGGTATTCGATAAGGTCTCGTTCAATTTTACGACCTGAACGGGCAGGTGGCTCGTTTCGGTTTCGATGGCTCGCAACCCCACCCGCAGTTTGGCCAGAAAACTGGTACCGTCCCCGCCGATGTCAATCAACAGGCCGTGGATGAGGGTTACGAAATAAATCAGCGCCCCCACAAAAAGCAGGACCAGCAAGACTGTCAATACCATGAGTAGCGTGTACATGAATTTTAGTGATAAGTGATGAGTGTTAACCGGGCTGATGAGACATATTCACATTTTCGTTCAATTGTCCCCCGGATGTTCGAGAATGCAGGCCGGGCAGCCGGGGCAGCCTTCGGCGTGTTGTTCGATGGCCGCCGAACGGTCGATTATCTTTGCGGCGGCGGCGTAAATTTTTGCCGCTACCTGGTTGGTGACAGTCAGGTAGATTGGTATTTGGATTGTGTTGTTGGCTACCAGTTTACCTTCTGTCCATATTTGCTGTACACCCGCGCGAATGTCGCGGGCAGTATTGCGAATAAGGATGAGCAGGGTGGCCACGACCAGGGTCACGACCAGGCCAATGACCAAAGAAATGATCCAGACATTCGTAACGGCAGCTTCGCTTACGTTTTCCATCAGACGGTCGTTTCAGTTTCGTGTAAGGCGTGGGCCACCGCGCCTGCTTTGGTTTCAATACCCTCGGCTTCCTCCAGGATGCCGAGGGCCTTGTGGTTGGTGTGTTGCAATTCCCAGATGCTCAGGGTATTTTGTTTGATGTTGACGACAATGCCCAGAGCGACGTGGGCCAGTTTCAAAATTCGCCGCGCGGCCACCCAAATCAAAATCAGCAGCGTGGCGGCAATGACGACCACAGCTCCGGCGATGGCCAGACCGAGGTAAAACTTATTGTAAAAATCTGCGTCGTTCATAATCAATCCTGTTCAACAACTTCCCGGTTGATGGACTCCATGTTTTTTGCTACGGCTTCCTTGCTTTCGGGGCGGGTACCCGGCACCACGCTGCCCATGAACTGTATCTTGCTATAAAAATAATGGCCGACTTTCTGCAAGGTACTGGGTTCCGCCACATGGCCCCAGCCCGATGGCACGTGGTTTCTTTCTTTCCACAAAGGCGTCCGGTTGCCGTACATCATGGAAAAGCGCCGCAGATTACGAATAAAAAATCCGGTGGTTTTCGACGTGGTGGACGATACGATGGTGCCGGGCGGCATGGTGTAAAACGGCGCGAAGTTGTCGGGAAAGCCCGGCATGGTACAGCCGATGCAGGGTGACCCTACGTTCATGCAGCCGCCCACGTGGTTGATGGCCCCGCGCTTGTTGATGTTGCACTGTACAACGGGACCCCAGCAGCCGATCTCGACCAGGCATTGTCGGTCGCCGTAGTGTTCGGCAAAAATGCCTTCTTCGTAAAAGCCGCCACGCGTGCATTGCTGGTGGACGGTGTCGGTGAACAGCCAGGCGGGACGTCCCAGGCTGTCGAATTCGGGCAAAGGGCCGATGCCTTGCAGAAACATGAGCACCGCCGCCACGGTTTCGGTAAAATTGTCGCCCTGCGGAGCGCAACCGGGAATATTCACCACGGGCAGCCCCAAACCGCTGCGGTAGGATTCGTCCAGAAAATCCATCAGGCCCATTGAACCCGTGACGTTACCCGCCGCCGCCGGAACGCCGCCCCAGGTAGCGCAGGTTCCGATGGCGATGACCGCCGCCGCGTGGGGGGCCATGATACGCAGCCACTCGGCCGTGGGAAAAGGCTGCGGTTCACCATCGACCAGCCGTGAACCCAGTGCCGACCAGTAACCTCCGTTTTCGTCGTTCAGGCTTTCATCAGGCACCGACCCTTCAAACACCACCACAAAGGGCTTTTCGAGTTCGCCCTTAGCAGCCAGATGAAAGGGTTCCATGAATTCGTCCCCCACGGTAACGGACAGCACCGGGTGGTGTAGTACTACTTTGGGCAAACCCGGCATATTGCCCGTCAGCAGGGATTCCACGGAAGGTGCGGTGGCCCCGACTGCCGAGACGGAGCAGCCGTCGCAGCTCATACCCGCCAGCCAGAAAACGTGTACTTCGTCCAGGGCGTCAGCTTGTAATGTGGGTTGGGAAGTTGCCATAAACTTGATATTTTTCTTAAATTTAGGGCTATTCTATGACCATGCATTATCTTTTTGTAGAAAATATTTTCTAATTACTGGTACTTTTTCAGGAAGGGTAGCTACAATAAAGTTCTTTTACACACGTGAAAACTCCTCATGAAGTACACCAAATCCTACCTGATGGATCGCGCATTGAAGCTATTCAATAAGGATGGCCTGGTTAATGTACGTTTGCAGCACATCGCAGATTACGGGGGCGTGAGTGTGGGGAACCTGGCCTATCATTTCAAAAACAAAGAGTGTATCGTGGAGGCTTTGTACGATGAATTGAAGGATGCTCAGGAAAAGCTGTTATACGAATTTCGTATGGCTCATTTGTTCGAGGAGATTGACTGCCAGTTGCGCCATATATTCCAATGCCAAAAGCAGTCCCTCTTCTTCTACCTCGACACGCTGGAGATTATGCGGGCCTACCCTTCTATCCGCGAGAAGCACCGGCAGCACCTCCGCTGGCAGGTGCAGCAGATTGGGTGGATGCTCGCCTACAACGCCGACCGGAATACCTTTCGACTCCCTGACGGATCGGAAAATTTCGGTCAGTTGGCCGAACTACTTTGGCTGACGATGGACAACTGGATGTACGCCCGGCAAATCCGGGGCCTCGACCATCTGGCGGAAGAGGACTTCGTTTCCGACATTTGGTCGCTGCTGACGCCTTACCTTACCGAAGAAGCCCGGGCAGAACTGTCGCTGCTAAGTGCCAATTTATTTACTCGACTTTGATTTTGGCTAGTCCCGGCACCTGGCATATCCACATTGGTGGCCTGGTACAAGGCGTGGGTTTTCGGCCTTTCGTGTATCAACAAGCCCAGCAAGCCCGGCTGAACGGCTGGGTGCAAAATGCCTCCGACGGAGTGCATGTGGAGTTCAATGCGGACGAAACGGGGGCCAGGGAATTTTACGAACTGATTCTCGCCAAAGCACCCCCGCTGGCCCAAGTCACTTCCCATAGCCTCACCGCCGCCGATTCGGCGGAGTACCGGACTTTTGAAATTATTTCAAGCCACCGTGATAGCGGTAACACCCTGCTGCTCTCGCCCGACTTTGCTATGTGTGAGCGATGTCGGGCTGATATAGAAGACAAAAAAAATCGGCGCTATGGCTACGCTTTCACCACCTGCACCCAATGTGGCCCGCGCTATTCGATTATGGAGCAACTGCCTTACGAGCGCGAACACACGGCTATGGCCGAATTCGTGATGTGCCGTGCCTGTGCGGAAGAATACCATGACCCGGCCAATCGCCGCTACTACTCCCAGACCAATTCTTGCCCAGACTGCCCGGTGTCCCTAAAATTATGGGATAACCAGAAAAACGTCATTGAAAAAGACCAGCAAAAAATTCTGGACGCGATTGGTCAGGCGTGGGAAAATGGTAAAATCATGGCCCTAAAAGGGATAGGCGGCTACCTCCTAACCTGTGATGCCACCAATGAAAAAGCGATACGAGAACTGCGCAGCAGGAAATACCGGAGCTGCAAACCTCTGGCAGTGATGTTTCCTTCCATCGCTTCCCTGCACGAAGTGGCCCACCTGAGCGAACCGGAAGCAAAAGAATTGACCAGCGTTGCGGCACCGATTGTCGTATTACGATTAAAAGAAAAGAGAAATACGCCGTTGGCCCTCCAACAAATTACGCCCGGTCTGTCAACCATCGGAGCCATGCTTCCCTACGCGCCTTTGTACTACCTATTGTTGAATAGATTTGCCAAGCCCGTCGTAGCCACCAGCGGAAATATCAGTGGTGCGCCGATTGTGCACGAGGACGAAACAGCCCACAGTGAACTGAGTACCCTAGCCGATTTGATTGCCACGAATAACCGGGAAATAAGTTATCCGCAAGATGATAGCGTCGTGACGCACAGCCCCTTCACGCAGCAACGCATTGTGGTCAGGCGTGCAAGAGGCTTTGCCCCCACTTATGTCGTAAGTAGGCCGGGGTTTTCAGAAACTACCGCGCTGGCAATGGGGGCGCTGATGAAAAGCAGCTTTGCCCTGGCCCACCAGCGCAACATCCACGTAAGCCAGTATCTAGGGGATACCGCCAATTTTGACACCCAGACCCAGTTTAAACAAACCCTGGAACAATTTCTTGGTATGTATTCCGCTCGACCGGAGGTAGTCATCACCGATTTGCATCCTGATTATTATTCGACCTGGTTGGGTGGTGAACTGGCAAAAAAATGGGAAAGCCGTTTGATTAAGATTCAGCACCATCAGGCCCACTTTGCGGCTGTATTGGGCGAACATAACCTTTTAGATAATGACAGTCCTATTCTGGGGGTAGTTTGGGATGGTACCGGACTGGGTGACGACGGGCAGGTTTGGGGGGGCGAGTTTTTTCGGTTTGAAAAAAAGGTATTCTCCAGAGTGGATCACTTTACCTATTTCAATCACTTCCTGGGTGATAAAATGGCCCATGAACCCCGGCTTTCCGCTTATTCGTTGTGCCATGCCTTCGAAGAAGCCTTTCCCATCCTGCAACCTAAGTTTTCGTCGGAGGAATGGAAAAACTACCAAAAATTGATTGCCACCAATACTATAAAAACCTCCAGCGTCGGCAGGCTTTTCGATGCGGTGGCGTCTCTGCTGGGACTGGCCGACAAGGTAAGCTACGAAGGCGAAGCGGCCATACTGCTGGAAGAATCCGCCCGACATTATTTTCAGGACGAGTTACGCATTCCACCGGGCTGGATGGCACCAGAAACCCCGGACGAACTACTGTCGCCCCGCGCCCTGGCGAAAACCATTCTGCAAAAATTAGCCGCTGGCGAGGAGAGTTCGCAGATTGCCGCCTGGTTTCATGTGCAACTTGTACGGGCGGTTCGGATAGTAGCCATCCGACAAAGTTGCCTTACCATATGTTTTAGCGGGGGAGTTTTTCAAAATGGCTTGCTCGTAGATTTGCTGATTTCCCTGCTTGGCGAGGAGTATCAGCTTTACTTTAACCGCGACCTTTCACCCAATGATGAAAATATTTCATTCGGACAATTGATGTGGTACGATACCACGTTGCCATGATGCGAATAAAAAAGCTATATTTACGAAGAGCAAGAGCCTGAATGCCATCCATTATACCGATACACTGATTTATATCTTTGGATGGATTCGCATCCCTCTCCTAGTAGGAGAGGGGCGGGGCGGTCGGCCGCAGCCGTGAGGTGATACAACAAATCCGAATTTCCTCCATCAACACTTTAATCAATTAGCTATCATGTGTCTAGCAATACCCGGCAAGGTAAAATCAATCACTCCCTTCCAGGAAGGAGTCATGCGAATGGGCAAGGTGGAAATGGGGGGAATCAGTAAGGAAATCAACCTGCAACTCGTCCCCGAGGCGAAAGTGGAGGATTACGTGTTGGTTCACGTGGGCGTGGCGATCAGCATCGTGGATGAGGAAGAAGCCCAACGTTCGCTCGACTTTTTGAAACAGATGGATGAACTGGATGAACTGTACAACTCGCCCAACGGGGAAGCCCTGTCCGGAGAGGACATTGCCGCGCAGGGAAGCGCCATTATTTCCAAAATGATCCCATGAAATACCTGACCGAGTACCGCGACCCCGTATTGGCGGCCAGCTATCTGGACGAAATAAAGCAGACGGTTACCCGGCCGTGGACCATTATGGAAATCTGTGGCGGACAAACCCACAGCCTTGTCAAGTACGGGATACTGCAAATGCTGCCTGACCAGATCACGATGGTACACGGCCCCGGTTGTCCGGTTTGTGTCACGCCCACGCACCTGATCGATAAAGCTATTTTTCTGGCCCTGGAAAAGCGGGTGATACTGTGTTCGTTCGGGGATATGCTCAGGGTGCCCGGTTCCGAAAAAAGCCTCTTGCAGGCCAAAGCCGAAGGTGCCGATGTACGGACGCTGTACTCTCCGCTCGACGCCGTAAAACTCGCCACGCAGCACCCCGACCGACAGGTCGTCTTTTTCGCCGTAGGTTTTGAAACCACCGCTCCGGCCAACGCGCTTTCCGTCATTCAGGCCCATCAGTTGGGATTGCAAAATTATTCCATAATCGCTTCGCATGTACTCGTGCCCCCGGCCATGGAGGCCCTATTGAGCGATCCTGAGACGGTCGTTCAGGCTTTTCTGGCCGCCGGCCACGTGTGTACCATCATGGGCAACAGCGAGTACTATCCGATTGTGGACAGGTATCAAGTGCCTATTGTCGTTACCGGTTTTGAACCGATTGATTTGCTGCAAGGTATTCTGATGGTGGTGCGCCAACTGGAAGATGGTGAGGCCAAACTGGAAAACCAGTACGCGCGGGTGGTGCGGGAACAGGGCAATCAGTCGGCACGGGAGGTGATAGCGGAAGTCTTCGAAGTCAGCAACCGGATGTGGCGGGGCATGGAGACGATTCCTGAAAGCGGACTGGAGGTAAAAGAAAAATACGCCCTATACGATGCCACCAGAAAATTCAGCGTTCCGCATACCGACCCAAAAGAAAACGAAACCTGCATAGCCGGAGCCATTATGAAAGGGCTGAAAAAACCGCTGGACTGTGTCAATTTTGGTACAAGCTGCACACCTACGCGCCCCCTGGGTGCTCCCATGGTATCGTCCGAGGGTACCTGTGCCGCGTACTACCATTTTAATCCAGCGGCTCACGAGGCAGAAAGCGTGCTAGCTTAACCAGCAGCTTTTGCCGTATGGCGAACAATCTTAACTCCGGAAAGTAATTGCATGAACCAACCTCCAATTAGCGAAAGAAAGGCAAAAATGATGCTCCAGTGCCCAATGCCTCAACTGGACTTCGACATCATCACGTTGGGACACGGCAGCGGTGGCCAGCTTACCCACAACTTGCTTTCAAGCGGGGTTTTTGATTTATTGAAGAACGATTTGCTCGATCCGCACCACGACGGTGCCGTTCTGCATTTTGCCAATCCGGTCGCTTTTTCCACGGACAGCTTTGTTATAACGCCCATTTTTTTTCCGGGGGGGACCATCGGCGACCTCTCAGTAAATGGCACCCTCAACGACCTGGCAATGTGCGGGGCCGTCCCCCGCTATCTGTCGCTCAGCTTTATTATTGAAGAGGGACTAATGGTTAAGGAATTTTGGGAAATACTGGTCAGCATCAAGCTTGCCTGTGAAGAAGCCCAGGTAAAAGTAGTGACTGGCGACACCAAAGTAGTGGAGAAGGGCAAAGGCGACAAAATATTCATAAACACCAGTGGTTTGGGAGAACTCCATCCCAGGGCCCGAATCGGGGCTGACCAAGTGCAGGTGGGGGACTCAGTCATCATTAGCGGAAATGTGGCCACCCACGGCGTGGCCATCATGTCCGTGCGGGAGGGGCTGAGCTTCGAGACCGAGCTTCGCAGCGACACCCGCAATCTGGCTCCTGCCGTCATTGCACTTCTGGATGCTTTTGGGGAAAGTATTCACTTCCTGCGCGACCCCACCCGGGGAGGCGTAGCCACCGTATTGAATGAGTTGGCCATCGAAAGTAAGTTGGGAATCGATCTTGCCCAAAGTGCCATTCCGCTGGACGAGCAGGTGGAAGGCGCCTGCGAAATGCTCGGCCTGGACCCCCTCTACGTAGCTAATGAAGGCATTTTCATCGCGGTAGTGAAAGCCGAAGCAGCCGACGAAGTTCTGGATTTGCTAAAACAAACAGACACCGGCCAACGTGCCGCCCAGATCGGCACGGTTACGGCCAACCATCCGGGACAAGTGATTCTCACCAGCAGCATCGGAGGCCGCCGTACCCTGAACTTACTCAGCGGCGAACAGTTGCCAAGGATTTGTTGAGGGCTTTGGCAATAGAGGCAACTCGCATTTCCTGTAAATCTGATTTTCTATAAACAAGCCTTGAACCTGCATTTTCGCAAAAATATAACGTTTTTTGCGAGTGTAGCAATGAACTTTGCACTTTGAAAACAGAAGTAAATATTCTATCATTCAATAATTCTATCATTCAAAATTAAAAAAATGAAGCCTACCCTTTTAATCCTCGCCGCCGGCATGGGCAGCCGCTATGGCGGCGTCAAACAACTCGACCAGTTTGGGCCGCACGGCGAAACCATCATAGATTATTCGCTCTACGACGCCATTCGCGGCGGTTTCGGCAAAGTAGTATTCATCGTACGGGAAGAAATCAAGGACGATGTCGAAGCAACTTTCGCGCCCCGGCTGCGCGGCAAGATAGACTACGACTTCGCCATTCAGGGCATCCAGTCATACGTTCCTGAAGAGTTGGGCGAGGTAACTCGCGCCAAGCCATGGGGAACGGGCCACGCC
>NZ_JBGSXF010000760.1:0-6449 GCF_041751555.1 Persicitalea sp.
AGCACATACATCGCGGCCAGATCACCTTCAATTTTCTGCCCCTCCATGTCCAATTGTGTCAGCGTATTTTCACCTACAAAGTACTGATTTGGTTTATCCTGTCCTTCCAGGGTAATTTGCTGTCCGTTCGCGTCCCAGGTATAGTTACCCTTTTCCTCAAAAGAATTGTCATTACCCTTACCCAGGTGGGTGCTTTTTTTGGCATAAGTACCCTCTTGATTCAGCGTGATTTTGGTTTCGATGCCCTCGCAGTCGGCGCAGGGCAATACGCCCGTGTAAGTTCCGGCGAAATCGATTGAATTCCTGGAATTGTGTCCGTCGGCAATGGTACTTTTCACGGCGGTCGAGTCGATGCCTGCCTGCGAGGACGAATCCGTATTACAACTTGCTAAAATAATAGCAACCAGGATTACGGTACCCTTTCTCATATTTTTCTTGGTGCGTGAAAGATTTGATAGTTTTTCAAGATTTATTTTTCAAAATCGACCACTTTCCAGAATGCTTTCTTCGGCTGCAAAGCTTCATCGAATAGCAAAGGGTAGTCTTTACGGCCTTTAATGGGAAATGTGTCGAGCCAGGTGCGACGGTCGGAGATATTCCAAAATGTGACGCCCGAAACTTTATCCTTGTGTTTCCGCAGAACGTCGAAAATCATTTGGTATTTGTCGATCTGCATTTGCTCTTTTTCGGGCGTGAAGGAAGTCGTGTCGCTCGCGAGCTTTTCCTTGCGGTTCCAGTCTTTCGGATAAACCGAAATGTCTAACTCCGTGATTTGCACCGTCAGTCCAAGACTAGCGAAGCGGGTGATGGATTCCTCCAGCCCCGCCGCCGTCAGATCGTCGTAAATAGACCAATGTCCTTGTAAACCCATGCCATGGATGGGGACTCCTTTGTCCAGCAAAGCTTTAAGCATTTGGTAAACGTGGTCACGCTTGGCGGGTTTTTCGGTATCGAAGTCGTTGTAAAAAAGCAGCGCGTCGGGATCGGCCTCATGGGCGTACTCGAAGGCCTTGGCGATGTACTCTTCGCCCAGCATCTGGTACCATTTCGTGGGGCGGTACATCTTGTCAGCTTGCTCGGCGATGGCTTCGTTCACGACATCCCAGGCGTATATTTTCCCCTTATACCGGCCCACCACAGCGTGAATGTGGTCGCGCAGGCGCTGCAGGAGCAGTTCTCGACTGGCGGGATTGCCATCTTTGTCCTCAAAAAACCATTTGGGTGTTTGATTGTGCCAACAAAGCGTGTGGCCGCGTACTTTCATGCCGTTTTCCTGGGCAAAGGCCACGATTTGGTCAGCGGGGTCCCAGTTGTAGCGATCTTCATCGGGATGAATGGGCTGCGGCTTCATCACATTTTCAGCCGTCAGGCTGGCGAAATTTTTCTTAATCAATTCTGCTTCATCGCCCGGCTCGACGGACTGAGGCGCCACGGAGACACCTATGGTGAAGTAGTCGTGGTGGTAGGCTGCGAGTCCTCGGTAGTTTGAGTCGCGGGCTGTCTGACCAAAACAGGTTAGCGAAATAAAGGTCAAACAAAAAATGGTGATTTTCATATGTTTATCAAGCTAGGCACCGATTCAATTTACTGACTTTGGGTAATGCAACAAAGACTATTTGAATTTCGCGACCTGTTTCTCATAAACCTCGGTCTTTTCCTTTGCGGTTTTGGCAACTGTTAACGCCTTTTCGGCGGCGGCCTTTCCTTCTACCTTTTTTCCTAATTTTAAATATGCTTCCGACTGCTCACGGTGTAGCTCGGCCACTTCGGGCTTATTCACTTCATCGGGCCTGACGGTTTTCAGAGCTTTGTCGGTCCACGCAACTAATTTCTCTGCGTATGAATTGTCCGGGGCTTTCTCGTTAAAAAATCGCAAGATGTAAGCGTAGTCGGTAGTTCGCAGGAAGTTATCGGCTTGGTATTCGTCGAAACGAGCAGTGGCGGCCGTCGTATTTTTCTCGCGAAAATAGGCTTCCAACTCCTTCAATATCGTTCGCATAGCCGCGACGTTGGGTGCTACGCCGAGCGATTCCATCGCCTTGCGCATGGCAACTACCTCCGAGGAGAGCAAGGCGTCGGAATTCTTTCCATATAGGCTTTGAAATAATATACTTTCGCCCTCTTGTTGCGTTTCCCGCGCGCCGTGCTGGCTACGATAAGTGTCGAGGTGCTGGAAGAAATATTGCGCCATGGGGTTGTTGAAATCAGAGATGAAACGGCTAATAATGTAGAACCCGTACGGGTTTTCCAGATCGGTGGGCTTAGTGAATGTTCTCCCGAACTCATCAGCCAGAACGGTCGATTGAAGCGTGTCGCGGGTAGTTTTGGTGTACTTGGCGTAGTTGATAAGGAAATCAAGGTTTCGATCGCCTTGCTGGTAGCGGGCCGCGTAGCTGCTGGTGCGCGTGGCGGGCGAAAGAGCGTCGTTGGCATGACGCAGGACTTCCTCGATGAATTCGGGCCTTGTGGGTTGGTCCGAAGGGGTAGCTTGGTGAATAAGCGTTCCATCAGCGTTGAAGAAGAACAAAAGTGGAAACTCGGGATAGTGCAGCTTTTTCTTTTCCTGCAGAGCTTTGGAGAGGGAAGCGTTGGCTTCGTATTTCGCACTCACGAATTTGGGATTGAAAAAATCGCCTGCTTTCTTCTCCTCCAAAACCGGAGCCAATGCCTCACAGTGCGGACAACCGTTCAAATATATTTCCACAAACACTAGCTTGCCCTCCTTCTTCGCTTTGGCCACGAGCAGGTCGATGTCTTCTTCCTGAAACTGAATGCCCTGTGCTCGGACACCAAAATTTAGGATCAGGATGGCAAGGGGCATCAGCAAGAGTAGTCGTATATTTTTATTAAAAAATGAAACCATAAGTTTGGATAGGTGAGTTTTCATTTTATCCCAAACAAAAATCGGGCAAAAATCCGGTACTTTGAAAAAAACTCTGCGCAACCGCGCGGCGGACCGTTCCGTGACCCTAAAAAGATGCAACCAGAAACTCTTGCCCTTCACTACGCCAACTACCAAGACAAAAATGCCGCCGCCGTAGTCCCGCCGATCTACCTTTCTACCACGTACGAACGCGACGAAAACTACGAACTCCCGGCGGGGTACCTTTACACAAGAGCCGGCAACCCCAACCGCCAGCAGCTCGAACAGGCCCTGGCCACGCTGGAAGGCGGCCAAGAGGCCGTCGCTTTCGCTTCGGGTCAGGCTGCTACCATGACTTTTTTTCAATGTTTAAAGCCCGGCGACCATGTCCTCCTACCCGACGATGCTTATTACGGTACGCCTTCGCTGTTGCAGGATTTTTTCGTGGCGTGGGGCCTGACTTTCAGTAAAGTCGACACGACTAAAATTGAGGAGGTAGAGAATGCAATTCGCCCCGAAACCAAGGTGATTTGGCTGGAAACGCCTTCCAATCCTCAACTCAAAGTGAGTGATTTGGCAGCAATAACCACCCTTGCAAAAAAGTACAACATCATTACGGTTTGTGATAACACCTGGGCGACACCCCTTTTGCAACGCCCGCTCGATCTGGGTTGTGACGTCGTGATGCACTCTACTACCAAGTACCTCGGCGGCCATAGCGATGTGCTGGGCGGGGCCTTGATTTTTAAATCAAAAAGCGAGTTGAGCGAACGCGCCCGCCAGCTCCAAACCCTCGGTGGGGCGGCACCATCGCCCTTCGACTGCTGGCTGGTGACACGGGGCATCAAAACCTTGGCTGTACGGATGCGGCAGCAAGCCGCCAACGCACAGCGGCTGGCGGAGTTTCTGGAAGGTCACGCTGCTGTGGATAAAGTCCACTATCCAGGACTACCTACCCACGCGGGCTACGAAGTCAGCCAACGGCAAATGACCGGTGGCGGGGCCATGCTCTCGGTGCAGGTGAAGGGCGGCGCGGAGGAAGCCTTACATCTTATCAAAAAACTGCAATTATTCACGGCCGCCACCAGTCTGGGCGGCGTGGAAAGCCTGATCGAACACCGCGCCTCGGTCGAGGGCCCGGACACGCTGACGCCGAAGAATCTTTTGCGGATTTCGGTGGGCCTGGAACACGCCGATGATTTGATCGATGACCTTACTCAGGCTTTGGCAGGTCTGTAATCTTTCACTAGTTCTTCACTCAGTTCCCAGAGTTTGGTAGCCAAAACTTCACTTTGGGCCTCTTTACTGGGTGTTTTGGGTTTTGCGTCATCGAAGTACTTACCCGTAACGGTTAGCAGTTCCGGTGAAGTCGCTAAGTAAAGGCTCGTCCGCGCGCCCTCCTGCACCGACTTCGCGAAAGGTTTAGCCAGAAACATGATAATATTGGCCAGTCCCGAGGTGTTAGAAGCGAAACTGGAAGCAACGAATCCCGGATGGAGCGCGTTGGAGGTAATGCCTTTTGCTTGCAACCGCTCAGCCAGCTCGTTGGAAAACAGGATGTTGGCTAACTTCGAGTTGGCGTAGGTGGTAATTGTGCTGAATTTCTCGGGATGCACCAACTGGTCGGTGCGAAACTTCGCCATCTGGTGTGCGCCGGACGAAACATGAACGATGCGAGCGTCCTTTCCGGCGGCCAACAAATCGATCAGTTCGGTAGTTAGCAGAAAATGCCCTACGTGGTTGACTGCGAAGGTAGTTTCGATGCCATCCTGGGTCATTTCCCCGTGACTCATCATCAGGCCAGCGTTGTTGACGAGCAGATCTAACCGCGAGTAGTTGCTTTTCACCTGCTCTACCGCCCGCTTTACCGACTCCAAACTGGATAGATCACATTCCACAAAAGAAGTTTCAGCCTGATCGCCTATTTCCATCTGTAATTCATCCGCTTTTTTAGCGTTTCTGGCTAAAAGAATCAGGTTAAAACCGCGCTTAGCGAGTTCAAGCGCAGTAACTTTGCCGATTCCAGAAGTCGGACCAGTGATGAGGGCAATGGGCTTTTGCATGTGATTTTTGCTTTTAAAAAATTCTGTAAAACTTCCTGACCTAACCTACTACCCAAACGCAATGTTCGTTTAGTGTGAAATTCTTCTCTGCAAGTAAATGCGTCTAAGACTACTCTTCCTACTCATCTTGTTTGTAAATATCGCCCAGGCAGGCGGTATTCGCGGCCTGATCACGACGACTCGCAACGAGCCGTTGCCTTACGCGGGCATCGTCTTGCAAGGTACCAGCACGGGTACCCTCTCCAACGCCGAAGGCCGTTACGAACTCTCACTCCCGGCGGGGAAATACGAGGTAGTTTTCCAGTACCTAAGTTTCAAGACCATTACCAAAACCGTCACGATTGGTGAAGATTTCCTGGAACTGAACATCACGCTAGAGGAGCAACCGCTCAACCTTGATGCGGCGCGGGTCGGCAAAGGCAAGGAAGACCCGGCTTATAGCGTCATGCGAAGGGCCATCGCAAAGGCGCGGTTTCACCAGTTGCAGGTGCGCAGCTACACCGCCCGTGCCTACACCCGCAGCACAGCGCTGCCCACTAAGATTCCTTTTTTGCTGGAAAGGCGATTGAAAAAAGAAGGCGTGCAAGAAGGTAAGGCGTTCCTGAATGAAAGCATTACCGAAATCGCTTACCGAAGACCGAATACCTATAACCAGAAGATTCTTTCCACCCGCAATAGCCTGGATAACAGTACACCTACGCCCAACCAATATGTTTTGGCGAGTTTTTATAGTCCTGAAGTCGGCGGGGCCACCACACCGCTTTCGCCCAAAGCCTTCGCCCACTATAAGTTTGAGTACGAAGGATTTTTTGAAGACCGGGGCGAAATCGTAAACAAGATTAAGGTGATTCCCAAGGCTTTTGGCGAGGGTACTTTTCGAGGAAGTTTGTACATCATCGAAGACCGCTGGGCGATCCATAGCTTCGATTTGGAAACGATATATCAGGGGTTGCGGATTCGGGTGAAGCAGCTGTTTAGTCCGGTGCAAAATGTTTGGTTGCCGATCAACCAGCAGTTCAAAATCGAGGGCGGGTACCTGGGATTTGCCGGGGAGTTCAAATACGTGGTGTCGATGAATTATCAGAAGCTGAACATCGACCCCAATTTGAAAGAGGACATCACGATTCTCGATCATAAAAAAGAAGAAAGTGTCCCGTCGGTTTCGCGAAAGGCCGATTTGGAAAAAATGATCGAGCAGCAAAAGAAGTTTTCCACCAAAAATTTCCGCAAAATCATTAAGGAATACGAGAAGGAGGAGAAAAAGGAGCGTAAAGCCGCCGGACAGGACGTGCGGGCCGTGCGGCAGGATTCGGTCAGCGTGGATTCGCTGGCCAACAAGCGCGACACTACTTATTGGGAAACGCTTCGTCCCGTTCCGCTAACGGA
Source organism: Persicitalea sp. (assembly GCF_041751555.1). Lineage (NCBI taxonomy): Bacteria > Pseudomonadati > Bacteroidota > Cytophagia > Cytophagales > Spirosomataceae > Persicitalea > Persicitalea sp. The sequence continues at coordinate 6,313 of NZ_JBGSXF010000760.1, forward strand.
ATTGGAAGTAAAAAGCTATAAGATTCAGGATAGTATCAAGGTGGTGAAGCAGGAGAAAATGGACAAGGATAGTTTGAAAAACGACTCTACGACTTTCAAGCCCATGCACCTGTTGACTGGGCATACATACAAATTCA
>NZ_JBGSXF010000761.1:0-10380 GCF_041751555.1 Persicitalea sp.
GTCTGGCGGCTTGCTGGCTAATCGGGCTGTACGTGCAACATGAGCATAGCTATGACAATTTTCTTCCCAACGCCAACCGCATCTGCGCGGTAGCTTTTGATCTCAAAATGGGCGATCAGGAAGGCGTGACTACCAACACACCGCCGCCCGTTGGGCCGCGCCTGGTCGAGGATTTTCCCGAAATCGAGATGGCCGCTCGTACCTTCGATCTGGGCAGCGTAGTTGTAAATCGTGATGCCATTGAGGGTAAAGCCCCGATCACCTTCAACGAGTACAACAATGCACTGGCCGCCGATCCGGATTTTCTGGAACTGTTCGGCTTTCCGATGGTGGAAGGAAATGCGTCCACCGCCCTCGACGCGCCGGGCAGCGTGGTACTTACGGAGAGCATGGCCCGCAAGTACTTTGGTGAGCAAGTCGCTTTGGGTCAACCGCTAAAACTCAACGACAATCCTTTCAAAGTAACTGGCATCGTGCAGGACTTGCCCACTAGTTCTACGGTTCAGTTTGGTTTTTTGGCATCCATGGCCGATTTCTCGGTGGTGGAGCGGTTCTCGTGGAGTTGGATTTGGTTACAGGTCGATACCTGGGTGCGGCTGCGGCAGCCCGCCACCGAGGAGTCGGTGGCGAGTCTTGAAAAGAAATTCCCGGCGATGGTGCGCAACTACGCCCCCGCCGCCTACGCACGCATCGGGCAGGATTTAGCCAAAAACATCGATAACGGTGACCGTCTCGACGTGAAACTTTTACCTTTAGAAAAGCTGCATCTAGGCTACACTAGTCTCTCTTCACGACTAAGTACCCTCGGCGATGGGCAGCAAGTCGGAATGTTCGCCATCATTGGCGGTTTGATTCTGCTGCTGGCTTGCGTCAATTTCATGAATCTCAGCACGGCCCGCTCTATGCAGCGGTCTCGGGAAGTAGGCGTGCGCAAGGCACTTGGTTCGCAGCGGAGCGCATTAGTGGCGCAGTTTTTGGTGGAGTCGCTGCTGCTAAGCGTGGTGGCATTGCTGCTGGCGGTGCTACTGGCTAGCGTTGCGCTACCTTTTTACAATAACCTGACGACACTGACGCTGGAACCTAACGATCTGTTCTCGCCCAAAATCATCGGTTTTGTCCTGATGTTACCGCTCGTAACGGGTTTGCTGGGCGGGCTTTACCCGGCTTTTTATTTATCAAAATTCAAGGCTATTGAGATGTTTAAACCCGCCGCCGGGCGCGGCCGAGGTGGATTGCTATCCGTCAGGAGCAGCTTGGTGGTATTTCAGTTTGCGGTATCCATCGTGCTGATGCTCGGTTCGTTCGTAGTGTTTCGACAACTGGAATTTGCCAAAAAACAGACGCCCGGCCTCAACCGCGAACACGTGCTGGTGATCGAGAACGTCCGCCACTTGACCACACCTTCAGCGCGGGAGGCCTTCCGGCAGCAACTCGCCCGACTACCCGAAGCCGTGGACGCCACCCACGCCACAGACTTGCCCTCGCTCGGCAGCTTTGGCGACTTCTACGAACCCGAGCAAGGCGATCAGAAAAATGCGGTCGTCCCGAATCTGGCGATCGGCTCTTACCAAACCGATGCAGATTTTATCCCGGTGCTGGGCGTCGAAATGCTGGCCGGGCGCAATTTCCGTCCCAATTCGGTCAGCGACTCGGCTTCCGTCATCTTGAATGAAACGGCCGTAAAAGCCATTGGCTGGCAAAATCCCCTTGGCAAGTGGCTCCGCTACGGGGGTAATTCCAATCAGCGCTTTCAAGTAGTTGGCGTCATGCGCGATTTCAACGAAGGGTCGGTGCGCATGGCCATTGAGCCAATGGCGCTTTTCCACGAATCTTCCCGAACTTACCAGACCTTTGACTCATACATCGCCCTGCGGATGCAGCCCGGCAGTGAGAAGCAGGCGGTCGAAAAAGCCGCCGCGCTCTGGCAGAAAGCCGTTCCGGACGTACCATTTGACTACGATTTCCTGGATGCTACCTTCGCCCGACTTTACCGTACCGAGGCCCAGACGGGTTCCGTGCTAAGTATCCTTACCGGCCTTGCCCTGTTCATCGGCTGCCTGGGCCTTTTCGCATTGGCGGCCTACACCGCCGAAAGCCGCACCAAGGAGATTGGCGTCCGCAAAGTACTGGGCGCAAGCGTAGCGAGTATCGTATCGTTGCTTTCCAAAGATTTCTTAAAATTGGTAATAGTATCCATCATCATTGCTACGCCGCTGGCTTGGTACGTGGCCGATGATTGGTTGCAGGATTTTGCTTACAAGATTGATCTGGCGTGGTGGTACTTTGCCGGGGCGGGCGGCCTGGCACTGCTGATCGCCTGGCTAACGGTGAGTTATCAAAGTATCAAGGCCGCGCTGATGAATCCGGTGAAGAGTTTGAGGTCGGAGTGAGGTTTAGACCGGGTAGTAGTATCCACCGACTCAAGACTTCATCTGTCATTACTCTCCAAACGGCCAGAACCCCTATGCGGAGGTATTTGAAGCGGTGTTCGGGCTAATCAGCAAGACCAAGTTCCTGCTTAACCTGTTCATAATCGTTCCAATCGAAGGTTTTGAGGCGTCCGCCGGGGTTGGGGGGAATGATGATCCAACGGAATTCCAGATCAAAGTCAATGGGAGTTTTATGGAGTTTGGAATAGATAAGGTCAAAGTTCATAAATCCCTTGCCGTTTTGCACCTGCATAAAAAAGCCCAGAGCTAACTCGTCCGTCACAGAGGGCAGGGCGAACACCACGCCGGGTCGTCCTGCATTCCTATAGTAGGCCATCACGAGGCCTTTTTCCAAAATAGGCTGAGTGATGGTAGCGTCTTCATGGGTTACTAAATAATAACTGGAATCCTGGTTGGCAACCCACATGGTACTGGTAACTTTTAACCAGGCCGATGTATACATACTGGCCTGACCTGCCGGGCCGACCGGGCCGGTAACTCCCTGCGGCCCAACAGGCCCGAGGCTACCCTGAGGTCCTATCTTTCCCTCAGAGCCTTTGCAGGCGAGAAACCCCAAGATCATTGCTAGGGACACTAACCCAACCAGGCTCCATTTTTTTATTAGATGTACCATGTTTTTGATAAGTAAAAAGATTAGGACTAGCTCTAAAAATGCTGAAAACAGCTCGCAAAAGACAAAACAATTCACTCCTCCATTCGCCCAAATTTCGAATAGAGTTACTAAAATTAAATTTTCCCTATAATAAAAGTTAACTATTTGACAGGAAAATATTTATGGAGTAAATATATCAAATATAATTTTGATATATAAAGAAAAAATTGTAATTTTTCTGAATATTTTACGTAGTGAATTCCAGTTTTTTCTGAACATGTTTTCAAAAACTTAAACCCTCTTGACTATATGAAACGGTCTATACTCTTTCTAGTTTTGTCTGTGCTGGTTTCAACTGGAGCACTATGTCAAACCCCCAAAATAACGCGGGGGCCTTACTTACAAAAGGTCTTCACCTCTACCAATCCGATTAATTCGTATACAGGCTCCACGGTCACTTTTCGCTGGAGCACCGATTTGCCAACCGTTGGTAGAGTTATGATTGGCAACAACTGGCAAAATGAACCTGTAAGTCCACAACATGGTAATTTTATCAAATTAAAGGAAGAATCAACCCGAACGTTGGACCATAGTATCACGATTGATAATCTTCAACCCGATCGTGAATACAAGTACACCATCGGCCTCGGCAACGACCCTTCCAATTCATCCTCACCGCTCACCATATTAGAGGCGTCCGAAGACCACGTGTTCAGGACTCCGCCACTTCCGGGGGGGAAATCTGTACAAGGGGAAAATAGAAAAACGAAGATGTGGGTATTGGGTGATTTTGGCGCTTACAAATCCGATACCTCCAACACGTTACAGGACAAGGTAATCGCTTCCATGCAGCAATTTATGACCACCAATAGCACAGGCCCAATGGATCTTTGGCTATGGTTGGGGGACAATGCTTATGAACAGGGAACGAAGGAACAATACCAGGACCATATTTTTCATAAGGGGAAGGCGCGTTACGACTGGATGTTCCGGCGAACCCCATTCTTTGCAACTCCCGGAAATCACGATTACTATGATGGAGCCGTAGATGTGCCTGATCGCGACACTCGTACCCGCGTTCAGAGAGATGTTCACTATTACTCCGTTGTGGATAATTTCACCAATGCAGAGGCAGGAGGTGAGCCCTCGGGAACTGAGGCCTACTACTCTTTCAATTACAGCAATATCCACTTTATAAGTTTGGATACTTATGGGTTTGAAAAATTGGGAGACAAGCCAAAAGATATTCTGGCCCCAAACAGCAATCAATACAAATGGCTTGAGCGAGATTTGAAGAAAGCTAAGGAGGATTCACGGATAAACTGGGTTATTGTATTTATGCATCATCCCCCCTATACGGGCGGTACACATTCATCAGACCAAAGTGAAGACAACATTTACATCAAAGGAAACCTGATACCGCTTCTGGATCAATATAAAGTTGATCTGGTACTGGCCGGGCATAGCCACGATTATCAACGTACCCGGTTGATGAGAGGGCACACGGGCAATTCCAGTACTTTCAACAGTACCTTACATACCCCCTCGACAGGTAGCAATGCCCGGAGCAGTGGCAGCTACGATAGTACGCCAAATTCCTGCTTTTACTATAAAACCAGCGCCGCTTCCACCAACGAGGGAATCGTCTACGCGGTAACAGGGCTGGGAGGAAAACCTATTGAATTTGAATTTGATCCCAACATAACCGACAAGCTTATGGTCTCAAAATCCAAGGTTGGGGGGTCCATGTATTTGGAAGTTGAAAATAAGAAACTTGTCGCTAAATATATATCCGTCGATAATCAGATCTTGGATCAGTTTACCATATTCAAGGATTTTGATGGCTTTACTATACCTGAACTCAATGGCAATGCTCGTACGGCCACCTGCGAATGTACCGAGGCCTTAACCGACAAAAACAGTTTTACCCATTACGTTGATGACAAAGGCAATCTTTTGCTTTCTATTAATAAGTTTGGGATCGATATTGGGAAAGCTGGTGTAGCGCCCTTCGAAGTAAAACTGGGAGGTGCTCCCGGACATACCAATGTGGGGGCCTTTTATCCGCAAAATTATGTTCAAAGTGATCGGACCCGATCATTCAGCTCAGGATGGCGAGTCATGAACCGATACTGGTTCGTAAAGCCAGCAACAGAACTAGCAGATAATCAGCAGGTAGTTGTTCGTCATTATTATACGTACTCAGATTTGTTTAATCTGAATTACAAAACGTTTAATGATCTTTATACTACCAACCCTGATGAAAGAATAATACCTCAAGGACTCAAATTCTATAAAGTCAATAGTCAATCCTCCTCATCCAACATAGATCCGGTAAGTGGCAATCATAGCACGTTGGTTTCTGCCAAATCTCATAAAGATCCGGGCATCAGGCTGTATGATTCTTTTTATCAAACCTGGAACTTCAATCAAGATATCCAAAACCAGCAGGCCACACTTTCGGGATTCAAGTGGAGGCCCCTTGACGATAAAAACCTCATAAATCCACAGGACAACCGACAAGGTTTGTTTTTCGGTGAATACGTGGTAAGCAGAATTTCCGGTGGTGGTGGAGTCGGCGGTCAATCGGGCGGCAAGAATCCCATAGGAAACAAGTTGGTAATTCCTGCCGGCAGTGAATGGTTTTATTACGCAAAAGGAGAGGCTCCTCCCAAAGCAGACGACACCATAGACTGGCGGGATGGCGACTTAGGGGGCATTTATAATCAATACGCTAAATGGCCGACGGGATTGGCGCCGCTGGGCTATTCTCCCAATGGGGTAGATGGTGAACGATGGCTAATCCCGTCCTGTCCTTCCGAACTGAATTGCTATGTTGTTGGAATCAACGGAGCCTCCTTTCAGCCAGGGTGCCTCACAAGCCCCTGTACCTCCCGCTGGATTACCTCCTATTTTAGAAAAGTAGTAGACTCAGGAAGTTGGATGAGTTCTCTTTATAAATCCATCATAATCAACTACAAAAGGGATGACGGAATTATTATTTATGTAAACGGCAAGGAGTTGCCGCGTGAATCCAATATGGGGCCTGATCCTGTTACTAACACGACAACAGCCACTGAGGCAGCCAGAGAATCCGAATGGAACACCCTGATTATTGCAAACGATGGGTCTTTCTTTCGTCCTTTTTATACCAGCACTATTGCCGTGGAGCTGCATCAAAATAGTAACACCAGCTCTGATGCGCATTTTGACATGGAAATAATCCTCAGTCCGCATACTCCCCCAAATTCAAACCGTCTTGCCGCCCTGGAAGCAGCCACTCCCACCGAACCCCTGACCATCCTCTACCCCAATCCAACCGAAAACGGAAAGGTACACTTTACGGAAGCTATGCCCTACGAGGCCTTCCGGATTACAGATACGAGGGGCGTGGTGGTACGCTATATAGCCGAACCGGGAATTCTGACGGAAGTTGACATGGGTGGACTGTCCGCCGGGGCGTATATCCTGACCAGTCAGAACAAGAATAAAACCAGCCACTTCAAGATCATTAAGAAGTAGCCTGATCCGGTTCACAATTATCCAATAACGAAGTCCTACAGAGTGCCTTTTCCCGACAGGGGAGTGGCGTATTTTTCTCGGGCCAGCCGGTATACCTCCGTGCTAAATCACAATGTCATGGTCGATCCGGGTCGGGTCGCTAATGAATATTTCCTGGCCGTACGAATCGTTTAGTATTACAAAGAGTTTTAGAGGCTACAGGGCATAGTACGTGTTCCTGCTTTCAGCCATCGCGCTACTCAGTGCCTGCATCGACTACCTGAACATGGCTACGGCCCACCCGGCCTCGCGCGTCAGAAGGGAGATAGGAAGAGTTTGAGGTCAGAAATGAAGGAGGTCTTCGACTGCTGGTAGTATGACAGCCCGGCTTTCACAGACTGATGAAGATTATGCCGGTCAGCGTAGTGGAAGACCTCCCCTCGTCTCCTCCTAAAAATCCGGCACCCGGATAATCTCCCCTCCCCGCATCGCTGACTCGTGCGCCAGTATGCCGACGCTCGTCCAGTTAGCCGACTGCACAGCGTTGGGGAACGGGTCACGATCCTCGACCAAGGCCGAAATGAACTCATGAACCAAGTGCGGATGTGAGCCGCCGTGGCCACTGCCTTGCACGAAGGATGGGTGGGCGTTATCGCCTGCGTCATATACACCACGACCCGTAAACGATTGAATTTCCTCGGGCAAAAGGTGGGCGTAGTCGGGCGTTTTTACACGCTCCGGAATTTCGGGTTCGGGTTTCTTGGCAGTATGAATCACCGGGTCTTCCCCCTCAATGAGCGGCCACTCAAACGACTTTTTACTACCGTACACCTCGAAACTTTCTCGGTACTGCCGCGCCGTGTCGAAGAGTGAGCGATAGACATAAGCCGACAAATCACTATCCCGAAATTTGATGTGTGCCGACTCGACGGCAAAAGGTGAGTTATGAATTTTAACCAAATCTTCGCTGATTCTCCCCGAGCCGAAGCAGGAGACGTACTCCGCTTCCAGTCGCAGTAACCCCGCCACCGGACCGACGCAGTGCGTGGCGTAGTGCATCGGTGGTAGCCCCGGCCAGTAATTGGGCCAACCTTCCATTTCCTGCTGGTGGCTGGCTTTTAGAAACTGCACTTTGCCCAGTTCGCCCTTTTCGTACAGTTCCTTGACGAACAAAAATTCGCGGGCGTACACCACCGTCTCCATCATCATGTACTTCAATCCCGTCTCGCGACAGGTCTTGGCGATTTCGGCGCAATCCTCCACCGAAGTAGCCATTGGCACAGTGCAAGCCACGTGCTTACCCGCCCGCAGGGCTTTCAGGGTTTGTTCGGCATGGTCAGGGATGGGCGAGTTGATATGTACCGCGTCCACTTCGGGGTCGATCAGCAGGTCGTCATAGCTGGTGTAGCGTTTCTCTACGCCAAACTCGTCGCCAATGGCGTCGAGTTTGGATTGGGTGCGCTGACAGATGGCGTACATATTTGCGGCGGGGTGCCGCTGGTAGATAGGAATGAACTCGGCTCCGAAACCCAGGCCGACGATGGCGACGTTGATTTTTTTCATAGTTATTCCAAAAGCTTAACTGCTACTATCCTTACCTGCATAAAACATAAAAAAAGGCGATTCCCATCGGGGAACCGCCTTTCTGTCAAAAAATTCTCTGTTTATTTCTCCGAAGATGGCTTGGAGGCGGCACCTTTTTCCACAACCTCGCCTTTCAAGAAGAGCGTCAGGCTGGGCGACTCGGCGTTGCTGAATACTGTGATTGACTTGTTGAAAGTACCCATCGCGGCAGCGTTGTAAGTAGCTTTGATGCTGCCGGTCTGCTTGGGTAAAACGGGGTCTTTGGTCCAGCTAGGGGTTGTACAACCGCAAGATGCGCTCACGTTGGAAATAACGATCGGCTCAGTACCCGTGTTAGTGAATACGAACTCCTGCGTGACGGGCTTTCCCTGTTCCACCTTGCCGAAGTTGTGGGTTTCTTCCTTAAACTTCATGACGCCCTTCTGGGCAAAGCTCATGGAAGAGATGGTCAAAAGGACGACGACGACTGAAAAAAACTTTTTCATGATTGCTTGAAAAATTTGATTATTGAGAATTGGTTTAATACCTAAGTTACGGATTCAGAAGCAAAAGCTTTGCCAAATAATTCCCTTGACGGGACTTTTCCAACAAAGTAACGCAGGAAATCGTTTTTTTGAAAGAGGATTTTTTTATTTTTAATTTTGACCCAAAACGTTAAAAAACGTATCTTAACCCCACAAACTACGCACCTGCCCACCTGAAAATCATATGCTCCTAAACGAAACCTTGTCTGAAAATAGTCTGTTCACTGCCGAAAAAGTGCTGACTGACTATCGCTTGGCTTGCGAAAGCCGGGCAGTAAGCTTGTTGGGCCGGAAGGACGCAATGGGCGGACGGGCGAAGTTCGGCATTTTCGGCGATGGAAAGGAAGTGGCGCAGTTAGCCCTGGCGGGCGTGTTCCAGCGCGGCGATTTCCGCTCGGGCTATTACCGCGACCAAACCATCGAGGCAGCTCTTGGCAACCTCACCTGGCAGCAGTTTTTCGCCCAGCTTTACGCCCATCCCGATCTAGCCCACGAGCCGCACACGGGCGGGCGCTCCATGAATGGCCACTATGCCACCCGCTGGCTTGACGCCGAAGGACACTGGCTGGATCAAACAAAGCTTTACAATTCTGTCTGCGACATCTCCCCTACTGCCGGACAAATTCCGCGGGCACTGGGACTGGCTTATGCGTCTAAGTTGTATCGCTATAATAAGGGCATTCAGGATTTAACTACCTTTTCTCACCACGGCAACGAGATAGTGTTCGCCACTATCGGCGATGCCTCTACCTCGCAGGGGATGTTTTGGGAAACCATGAACGCCGCCGGTGTGCTACAGGTGCCGCTGCTGATGTCAGTCTGGGACGACGGCTACGGTATTTCGGTTCCCGTGGAGTATCAGACCACTAAAAGTAGTATCTCTGAAGCCCTCGCCGGATTACAGCGCAATGACCGCGAAGAGGGTATAGAAATCATGACAGTAAACGGTTGGGATTATCCAGCACTGGTTGAAACCTACCAGAGAGCCGCCGACCTGTGCCGCCACGAGCAGGTACCCGTACTGGTTCACGTTGAAGAACTCACGCAGCCGCAGGGCCATTCGACTTCCGGGTCGCATGAGCGTTACAAGCCCAAAGCGCGGCTGTCCTGGGAAGCCGAGCGAGACTGCAATACGCATTTCCGGGCGTGGATTTTGGAAAATGGCTACGCCACAGTTGAAGAGTTAGAAGAAATAGAGGTAAACGCCAAGGAAACGGCTCGCGATTCCCGTAACCGCGCCTGGAAAGCTTACCGCAAGTCCATCGAAACGGATTTGAAAGCAGCCCAGCAACTACTGGAAACCGCTGCCCAAGAAAGTAGCCATCATACCGGCGACCTCAAAAACAGTATCGCAGCCCTTCACAAGGCGCAGTATCCTATTCGCCGCGATATCGTGGGAGCGGTGCGCAAGGCGTTGCGGGCTTTGCGTACCGAGTTCATTCCTAGCCGCCCGCTGTTAAAAGAATGGCTCAAGGAAGAGCAGAAATTGAATGAGGTACGTTATAATGATCACCTCTACAGTGAGTCGGATGAGTCGCCACTGCGGGTGCCGCCCGTCGTCGCTACTTATACCGACGATAGCCCGCTGGTGGACGGCCGTGAGGTGATTCGCTCCTACTTCGATGTTTTGTTTGCCCGCGATCCGCGCGTTTTTGCTTTGGGCGAGGATGTCGGGCAAATTGGTGACGTGAATCAGGGAATGGCGGGCTTACAGGAAAAGTACGGCGAA
>NZ_JBGSXF010000762.1:0-9800 GCF_041751555.1 Persicitalea sp.
GGGCGGACGATGTGCACCATTTTCCAGTGCGCTACCCACTTGCCGCTCGCGCCTTCGCGCTGCTCGCGTTCGGCTCCGGCCACCGCTTTTTTCATGCTCGCGGCCACGCCCTCCGCCGAGCCGACGGGGATGTTGGGCTCCATGCCGCCCTGCCAGAGGGCAAAGTTGCCGTGGAGGTCGGGCGTATTCACCGCGCAACGCACCCGGTTTTCGTAGTTACGCATGTAGCCGTAGGTCATGGTGATGGCCTCAATGTCGGGGTTGATAAAGCTTTCGTCCCAGGCCAGGGCGTCGGACACGCTATTGATGTAGTCCCAGCGGCCAGTGTTGTAGCCCACGAAGTGCTTGCCCAGCGCCGCCCGGATTTCCATCAGTTGGTGGGTGGCTTCCAGTTGTTCTACCAGCACGTACACTTTGATGGTACCTACGGGCAGGCTCAGATGCGTTTCCAGCGCCGACAACAGATCATTCCACAGCGCCGCCTCACTGGCGGTCTGGATTTTTGGCAGGTACAGCACCACGGAAGCCCCTTTCTTTTGGAGTTCCTGGTAGTTATTGACCACGTACAGCGTAGCATCCACGATGGAGGCCGCCATGGCCACGCCGTCGGCGTCGCGGATGTGTCGGTCGTCGAGGTGCAGGCCCCGCGCCCGGAAGATGATGGTGGTGAAGTCCAGTTGCTTCTGCCAGTCTTCCACGATGTTTTTACCAAAGAATCCCTGCGCCCAGTTATTCATTTCATCCGCCACCTTCTCGGCGGCTTGCAGGAACACAGGATCTTTTTTGATGGCCAATTTGAGATTTCGCTGATTGTCCAGCGACATACTGGCGATTTGTCCCAGGGCATCTTCGCCATCGAACATCCAGCCATCGGCCCCCGACAGCAGGGCGTAGGCCACGTTGCGGATGCTGCTTTCCAGCGGGGCACTGGGCTTGGCGGCGGGGCCGGTACCCTGTATCCACTGCCGCTGCAAATCGACCGGAACCACCGACCCCTCAAACTTCCCCTCCCGGGCGTCCTGTACCTTGATGTTGGTCCGAGGTATGGTGCTTTCCGGGTCCAGAAAAGTGATTCGTTGCTTTTGTTCGGCCCGGTTGGCCCGGCGCGTTAGCCGAGCGGTCATGGCTTGTTTGATGTCTTTGTTGAAGGGCGCCAGAGCCGTGAGGGCGGCCAGCGCATCGGGGGTGTATATATCGCTGTATTCCTGTTGGAGGTTTCCGTGTATGAGCATGGGCTGGTTATTATTAGGTCAACGGTTAAAGGGTTGAAGTTTAAGGGTTTAGAGGTGAAAGGTCAAGGGATAGCGTTCAACAATTGTTAACAGAAGGATAGGAAAAAAAGGCCATTTGACCCTTAACCTTTCACCCTTCACCCAAAGACTATTTCAAAATAAATACCACCATCGACAGCGGGCCGTGGGCACCAAGGACTAGGGCTTGTTCGATATCGGCGGTTTTGGAGGGGCCGCCGATGAATCCGCCGAAGCCATAGGTACCTTCACCGATGAGATCGTAGGCTTCGTGCAGGGTGGGCACGATGGTGCCAGCCTTCACCACCACGGCCAGGTGCTGGCAGATGTAGGGGATGATGCGCTGGCCCATGATCTCGTCCGACAGCCATACGGCTCCGTTTTCGGCCACCGCAAAATGTCCTTGGATGATCGCCAATTCGATGTCTTCGTACGTATGCGGGGCCACGTTCGGATCGATCGATTCAAAGTTTCCGGCAAGTTGCTGCAGTGTAGTGGCGATACGCTTTTCGGGATCGTATTGCTCATGTATGATGGCTTGGATGGCCGAAAAATCGTCCACCAGAAAAACTGTCCCGCCGATGCTTTCAAAAACGGCTTTGTATTTTTGAACTACCTCCTGCTTTTCGCCCCGAAATCGTGAAATGTCCGGTAAAGGCAGCGACGACGGCTGGTTTTGTAATACTTCCCCTAATATTTTTTCGCGGGTACTCATAGCCTTATTCTGGTTTGTTCTGTTCGTTTTTGAGGTACCAGTCGCTGAAAGACTCCTTAGGTCCGTCCGGCATATCGCGCTGTTTGTACCAGGGATTGAGCTTATTGTTCACGACTAAAGGGACGTTGTGCATAAACCACCGTCCTGCCCTTCCCGCAGTAGCAAGCTTGTCGGGCGAGGACAGCGTCCAGGCCATCGCCTTCATGCCGAGGGCTTTGGTATTCGTAGCGTGGCCCTCCTTCACGATTTCCTGCCGCCATTTGTAAAGCTGCTCGTGGATGTTGATTTTGACGGGACAGACGTTGGAACACGACCCGCAGAGCGTGGACGCAAAGGGTAGGTCCGCGTGTTTTTTCATATCCAGATTCGGAGCCAGAATCGCGCCAATCGGCCCGGAGATAGTATTGTGGTAGCTCAGTCCGCCGCTTTTGCGATAGACAGGGCAGGTGTTCATGCAAGCCCCGCACTTGATGCATTTCAGGGAGTTCTGAAAATCCTTCCGACCCAATTGCCGAGTGCGGCCCGCATTCACCAAGATCAGGTGCATCTCCTGCCCTTCCCGTGGTTTCTTGAAATGGCTCGAATAAATGGTGATGGGCTGTCCGGTGGCGCTTCGGGCCAGTAATCGCAGAAAAACACCGAGGTGTTTTTTCTGCGGGATGATCTTTTCCAGACCCATTGAGGCAATCTGCACTTCGGACAGATGCGCGCCCATGTCGGCGTTGCCCTCGTTGGTACATACCACGTATTCGCCCGTTTCGGCCACGGCAAAGTTTACGCCCGTCAGCGCGGCGCGGCGGGTCATGAACACATTGCGCAAGTGCTTGCGGGCGACTCGGGTCAACTGCGTAGGGTCTGACAGGCCTTTTTCGGTACCCAGGTGTTCGTGAAAGAGTTCGCCGATTTCTTCCTTTCGTTTATGGATGCACGGCAGCACGATGTGGCTGGGCGGCTCGTTGTCGATCTGCTGAATGTACTCGCCCAGATCGGAATTGATCACGCCAATGCCCCGCTCCGCCAGGTACTCATTCAGGCCGCACTCCTCGGTCAGCATCGACTTACTTTTCACCATCTGATCGATTTCCTTCGCTTTTAGAATGGCGTACACAATTTCGTTGTGCTCCTGGGGCGTGTCGGCCCAATGCACCACGATGCCGTTTTTTTTCAGATTGGCCTCAAACTGAATCAGGTAGTCGTGCAGATTGGAAATGACGTTGCTTTTGATTTGCGACGCGGCCTCGCGCAGGTCTTCCCACTCGGGAATGGCTTTGGAAGCTATGTCGCGTTTGGCCCGGATGTACCAGAGCGCACCATCGTGCCAATCCACCCGCTCTTCGTCCTGGATGAATGCCTCGGCCAGGGCCGCGTGATCTTTTGTTTTAGGTCGGCTCATACTGAAGCGTTTAATATTTCTGAAATGTGAATGACCTTGACCGCGCTGTTTTTTCGGTGGAGGATGCCTTCCAGGTGCATCAGACAGGAGAGGTCGGACGAGGTAATGTATTCCGCGCCATTGCGGGTATGGTCCGCTACCCGGTCTTTTCCCATTTTCACCGACACTGCTTCTTCCGACACGCAGAAAACGCCGCCAAATCCGCAGCAGTCGTCGCAGCGATCGAGAGGTACCTGTTCCAGCCCTCTCACCATTGCCAGCAATTGCTGGGGTTTGGAGAAATCGGGTGCATTAAGTTCGCTCATTTGGGCCAGGCGAAGTCCGCGCAAGCCGTGGCAACTGTGGTGAAATCCTACCTTGTGGGGAAATACCGCGTCGAGCGATTCGATTTTCAGCACATCGGTCAGAAACTCGACCAGTTCGTACACCTTGCCCCGAATTTTGGTGGCTTTAGCTTCCTGGCTGTCAGAATGTAAGTGGTCTTTGAGGTGAAGAATACAACTGGCCGACGGCCCGACGATGTAGTCGAACGAAGCAAAGTTTTCGATGAAGGTGTTGTTGCAATCCTGGGCCAGATGCTCAAAACCCGAATTGGCCATCGGTTGCCCGCAGCAAATTTGCTGGGTAGGGTAATTTACGCTAACGCCCATTTTTCGCAGCAATTCCAGCGTCGCTCGCGCGGCATTGGGATAAAACTGGTTGACGTAGCACGGTATAAAAAGTCCGACGTTCATTGTAAGGATTAGGTTGTTTTTTCTTGTATTCGAAATAAAAAAACAGACTTTATTACCGACTTTTTGGTGAGGTATATTCCATAAACCGATATACTTCCTGCCGTACCACGTCAAAGGTTTGGTCCATTTGCTTGCGGAGTTGTTTGTAGGCCGGAGCTGCCAGAATGGGTTTGTCCGATTCGGCCAGCACCGGATCGGCGAGGGCACCCAGACTGGTAACGTACTGGGCCATGCTGAATTCGTACCCCTTCTCACTACCGTTGGGAATCACCAGCGACGAGAAATCCCAGCCCGTCAGGTTTTTCTGTTTAACGCGTTCTTCGGCTAGTTTCTTTACCTGCTCCACCAGCCCTTCATAGTCCGCGCCCGGCGTTCGGCGTTTCAGGCGATCTACCACCATCAGTTGCGTATTGTCAGGGGCAAAGTTGGGGGAGAAAGTACCGTCGGTTATTTCCCAGATTTCGATTTTAACAACGGGTGCCGTCATCCGATCCCGATTTTGCAGGTCGGCCATTTTCGCCTGTACACTATCGCCGTAGATGCGGGCCAACGCTTCGGGTGAGGCTCCTTTTATGGCCATTTCCGGCGAAACGATCCGCGTCACGTAGTCATATTCCGTCTGGTTTAGATTAGACGTAAACTGCTTCACGGTCATGTACCATCCTATCATTTTTCCCTCATCCACAGCGGCCTGATTGATCATTTTCCACTCGCGCTCTACGGGCACCGCATCCTGTATGGTCAGCCCAGGACTGAGTTTGTGGTAAATCAGGTACATGTATGCTTTCTGTCCAGGTTGCAGCTGAGCAATGGCCAACGAACTGTTGGCAAGCAGAAAAATGAACAGCAGGAGTAAGCTGGTTTTGGGTAAAGAATGACGCATCATAAGGTTTCGAGTTAATGGGGCAACTGATTCTGCTGATTTGATCCGGTATAAAAGTCCTACGTTCATGTAGGGGGGTAGGTCAATGTCAGGCTGAGCGGACAGGGCCGCCTGACAAATTTGCTGAAACTAACATTCGTTCATTTCAAAACATTCGGAATTACTTTCTTTCGATTAATGACTTTGATTGAAGCCACGAAGGCCACCAGAACGGTAGCCAAAACCATCAAATACACATAGCCCTCCGTGAAATCAGTTACTGCCGCTGCGGTACCCGCCACGATCATCTGATAATGCGGGATAATCCAGGTGAATACATAGGCCTGGGCCAGGACGATACAGCAGATGAAAATGAGCATGTAAAAGCTGTGCTTCACCGTAAACCTGAAAAGCTCCGATTCTTTGCCGACCAGATTACCCGCAGCGGCGGCCACGGCGATGGACTGCGGCGAAATCATTTTCCCAATGACTCCTCCCGAGACGTTGGCCGAAACGGTGATGACCGGATCGACGCCAATGGAGGTGGCGGTGGAAGCTTGCAACTTGCCAAACAAAGCGTTGGCCGATGTATCGGAACCCGTAATAAATACCCCCAACCAGCCCAACATCGGGGCGAAGAAGGGAAAAAGTACCCCCGTGTTGGCCAGGGCGCCGGCCATCGTGAGGCTAATGCCCGAATCGTTTACAATATAGGCAAAACCCAGGACGGCGGAAATGGTGATGATGGGGAAGGTAAGCTGGCGGAGCGTCTGAATGAAAAGTTTCCCGGCCTCGCCATACTTCATTCCCACCAGCGGTACGGAAATAAGGGCCGCCAGCAAAATGGCCGTGCCGGAGGCGGACAGGTAGTTGAATTTGAAAATATGGGCCAACGCTTTGCCACTGCTATCTACAATGACATTGTGCAGACCAGGAAACTCAAACTGTACCTGTCCGACCGCGTTGAAAACTTCTTTGATCGGTTTCATACCCCAGGCAATGATGACGATGGTCAATAAAATAAAGGGCGACCACGCCCGGATGATCTGACCCGTCGTATAGCTTATATCGGTATCGATCGTCGGGGCGGGTTCGTTCGGAAAACGCCAGGTACTTTTGGGCTTCCAGAATTTGAATAAAATAATCAAGCTCACAATAGAACCGATGCCGGCAATGACGTCGGGCAGCGCCGGGCCCAGCGTATTCGACGAAAACCACTGCAGGAAGGCAAAGGAAACACCCGCTACGACAATGGCGGGTAGCACTTCCCTGGTTTTCCTGAATCCAGCCATGATGACAATCAGATAGAAAGGCAGAAAAACGGATAAAATCGGGAGCGTCCGCCCGACCATTTGGGAAATGGCCATTTCGGGAATGGCCGTCACTTGGGAGGCCACCGTAATGGGAATACCAATCGAGCCGAAGGCCACCGGGGCAGTGTTGGCAATCAGGCAGAGGCCCGCCGCGTACAGTGGATTGAAGCCCAAACCCACCAGCAGGGCCGCCGTAATGGCTACGGGAGCCCCGAAGCCCGCCATGCCTTCCAGAAAGGATCCAAACGAGAAAGCAATCAGCAGAGCTTGCAGCCGACGGTCGGAGGTAAGGGAGGCCATGTAATGCTTAATGACTTCGAACTGACCGCTTTTGACCGTGATGTTGAACAGAAAAACGGCGGTAATGATGATCCAGCAGATCGGAAACAAGCCGTACAATGCCCCGTTGGCGGTGGATAGCAGGGCTAGCTTGACGGGCATTCCGTAAGCCGAAACGGCAATCAAGATAGCCAGGGCAGTAGCGATCAGACTGGCCAGGTACCCTTTCATTTTCTGAATGATCAAGGCCCAGAAAATGAAAAGAATCGGGACGACCGCCAGCAGGGCAGACAGGGCAATGTTATCAAAAGGGTCGGTTATCTGTTGCCAGTTCATACAATTTTTCTTCGCATTTAGGTGAAGAAGTTGTTTGGGTTATATTTTAAGTAGGGGATGGTGGGACGATTAAAGCACGAGTGGCAATCAAGTCTAAGTAGGCTGCTTTTGGTACAAAAAGAATATCTTCAAATAGATTTACCTGTTGACTTTCAATTCCTCATTTATTCTGAGGGAGAAACGAGGCTCTTCCATTTTCTTCAAAGGGCACAACTATCTTCCGCGTCTTATCTTCTAAGGTCACTTCCACCTCCACTCCCTCATCATTTTCAGCCATTATTCTGGCTTTTACCGCGGGCGTCTTGCCTTCGGATGGAAACAGCAGCCACACGAAAGTCTGATCGTCGGTAATGTCAGTACTATAAATCGTGGCGGTGTTGGGAGAATACACGTTGTACTCCGGGCTGTACCAGCCCTGTATTTCCGGCTGCTCTTGCCCTTTGACAAAACGAATGGCCATTTTCTGATTACCCACAGGCATCACCGCCAGGTTTCCTTTGGGGTTATCAGTTTTGATCGAATTACCATCCTGAACTACCGCACAGTCGGGATGCCAGTGCCAGAGGGTTTCGATTTTTCGGGGGCGATCGGTGCGGATGCGATCTACAACTACCCAGAATTCTCCGCGCACATACATCAGTGCGCGGCTATGGCTGGCTTTGCCTTCCACGTTTCTGAAGTCGGCAAACTGATTGGTAGCGTAGTCGAACTCGGGAGTGATTTTTATATGGGAATCGTCCAACGGCGCATCGGCAAGTCTGGGGCCGGGATTTTGTCCGTTGCCATCGACCAAAATCAAGTTGTGACCCGCACTACCTTTGGCGTAAGGCCGGAACTTTTCGGCTACCTCTCCCGTGTAGGCAAACCGCCCCGCATCCACAAGCAGGTCACGCCCGTAGGCCGAGATCGAAATATGCAGCTTGTCGTTGTGCTGGTGGCCGCTTCCCCAGGGACCTATGTCAAAAAACGACCATTGCGACTGAGCATCGTAGCCATTGCGGGAAATCAACTGACCCGCCCACGGGAAAAAGTACGACGGCCCCTGCATTGGTTTCTTGCCAATTTTTCCGTCGGAAGCCAGGTAGGCCCACTCGGGTTTGTTATATTTTTCGGCTGCCCTTGAAAGCAATTCCCGGTCACTACCCCGATCGCCGTCGTTGTTCAGGATACGGTAGCCGTCGGGACGTACCGCTCGGGCGATGTAATCGTACATATTCACGATGGTTTGGTTGAAGAAGTCGGGGAGGGGGCGGTTGGCGCGGTCGCAGATGTCTTTGAATAGTTCGAAATTGGCCAAAGCCACATTGTGATAATGCGACGTGAGTTCGGTCTGGATGCCGTCGGGATACACCTGTCCCTTCATGCTTTCGGTCATGGTGGCGATGGCGTAGGTGAGCCATTCGTCGGCCTTTTTGTATTCAGGAAAGTTGGTGGCGGCGGTGGCCAAAGCTGAGATTTCCATCGTCAACCAGTTGTTGCCGCTATGAAAGTTACGGTTGTAGTGAGCGTGATCGGACATACTGCTCAGAATCAGCAGTTGCGTGGCCGGAGACAGGTAGGGACTGTCGATAAGTCCGTAAAAAACGCGTGACCAGGTCTTGACCCTGGCGGCTACTTCCAGCCCCCGCCAAATTGAATCGCTGCCTTTCACGGCGGGGTAAGGCATACTGGCGATGATGAAATCCCGCAGGAAATCGTCGATGAATTGGACGTACTTTGGGTTTCCGGTTTCCATGTAGGCGTCAAAAGCCGCATTCATCTGGGGATGGCGATTCGAGAGCCATGCCCATTCCCGGTCGTTATTTGGCCCTTTGTAGTGCCAGTCCCGGTGTCCATCGGCCAGCATGGGTAGTTCTCCGCGGACGTTTTGCACGATGAACACGTATTTTAAAGTCGTGTCCACTTCGGCTACGTTTTTATCGGAGGCAGACGGCAGAGGTTTTCGCAAAAAAGAAGCGGTATTCCCGTTTTTGTAATACGCCAGCAATGCCTTGCAGGCTGCCACTAAATCGCCGTTGGTTCGGGCTTCTTTCACCTTCTCCATGCCCGGCGTAGCCAGATCGAACTGATCCAGCATCGCTTCCATCGTTTCCGGCATGTAGGTACAGATGTCCTCGACGGTGCGGAGTTCCTGCCACTTTTTTTGCGCCAATACAGGCGGAGAAACAAGGATCAGAAACAATAATAAAGTCAGAAGTTTGGAAAGAGTAGCAGGCATCATGGGAAAAGGGGCTTGTAATTTTATTACAAAAAAGAATTCATAGGTCGCAGGTATCGCGTAGCAAAGTACCGGGCAGCTATTTTTCTGACTTACTTTCAATCAGTGCCACGATCTCCTTGTGCCCCTTGGATTTGGCAAAATCCAGCGCTGACTTACCATCATTGGAAATAATACTCAAATCCGCGTCTGCCTGTAAAAGTACCTTAACGACTTCGATATTATTCTGCCAAATGGCATCGTGCAGGGCAGTGTATCCATTGTAAGGCCCCTGCCTGTCGATGTCGATTCCGTATTCGATAAGTACTTTGGCCGCTTCGGTTCGTCCGGCGTAGGCGGCGGCGTGTAAAGCGGTGGCTTTCATGGATGGGTCGAGGGCGTGTACATCGGCACCCGCTTCCAGCAACTGCCTTACGATTTGGTGGTGCCCTTTGTAAGCGGCCATGACTAGTGGAGCATCCTGGTGTGAGTCCAGTTCATTCACATCGACCCCGTCTTGAATTAGTTGTTGGACGAGGGAGGCGTCGTTTTTATTTATGGCATTCATTATTGCAGTCATGACGAATTTCTGATTTTTGTTAAGAAAAGGATAGACATTGTATATCAAGCTGGCTAATTTGCAAAAATAAATCCAGACTTATGAAAATCGCCATCCTCACGCTTGGTTCGCGCGGCGACGTGCAACCCTACGCCGTCCTGG
>NZ_JBGSXF010000763.1:0-5710 GCF_041751555.1 Persicitalea sp.
AACCGCTATTACTTCGAAGGTTCCTTCCGCCGCGATGCTTCCTGGAAATTTGCTCCAGATCGCCGCGTGGGATTCTTCCCCTCAGCTTCTGTCGGCTGGAGAATTTCGGATGAGCAGTTCGTCAAGAACATTATCGGCGAACGGTCTGTACTCGATGATTTGAAATTGAGAGCCTCATACGGTATTTTGGGAGATGACGACATCGGCATCGGCCCCTACGATTATTTGCCGGGCTACAACTATAATCAGGGCAACGCCATCCTGAGTGGCAACTCCATCGTCACCTCCCGCAACAAGGGCCAAATCGTCGATAATATTACCTGGTTTAAAAGTAAGATTCTGGACATCGGAGCAGATTTCTCGCTCTTTGGCACGAAGGTTACCGGGTCGTTCGATTACTTCGACCGCCAGCGGACGGGATTACGCGGCCGCAAATATGACGTGCAGGTTCCCAACGAACTGGGCTACAGCTTGCCCGACGAAAACGTGAACAGCGATTCGCAGCGGGGCTGGGAAACCGCCCTGGTCTATAATAACAAGGCGGGGCAATTTGGCTACCAGATCGGCGGCAACTTCTCCTTCTCGCGCAGCCGCTTCGAGTCGTCTTACAAACCCATCTTCGACAATTCATGGGACCAGTACCGCAGCTCGCGCGAGAACCGCTATAAGGATATTTTCTGGGGCTACGAAACGATCGGCCAATTCCAGACGCAACAGGAAATCGCCGAGTATCCGGTCAACATCGATGGCCAGGGCAACCGTACCCTTTTGCCGGGTGACCTTATTTATAAGGACATCAATGGCGATGGAACCATCAACGGCTACGACCAGCGGCCCATCGGCTACACCACGCAGGGTTCACCCAATATCAACGTGGGCTTGAACTTTGCGCTGACCTGGAAGAACTTCACCTTCAATGCCGACTTCTCCGGTGGGGGTTTATATTCCTGGAATCAGAAATGGGAACAGCGCTGGGCTTACCAGAATGACGGGGCGCTCAACAGCCTCTTCCTCGATAGCTGGCGGCGGGCCGATCCCTTCGATCGCAACAGCGCCTGGACGCCCGGCACGTATCCGCCGCTGCGCTACAACGATGGAGGACACAGCAACTATAACCGCGACTCGGACTTCTGGCTGCACAACATCAAGTATCTGCGCGCCCGGACGTTAGAGCTAGGCTATTCGCTGCCCAAAAATATTTTGGATAAAGTGAAGATGTCCCGCGCTCGGGTCTATATCAACGGTTATAACCTGTTCTCGATCGACAACACGAAGAAGTTCAACACCGATCCCGAGATTGCCAACGACAACGGTTTGCAATACCCGCAGAACAAGTTCATCAACATCGGCGTAAACCTCTCAATCTAGTGGACAGTTGACGGTTGAATTTTTTATTATTAAACCCTTCAACCCTTCAACTTTTAAACAAATCCACAAATAAACAAATCAACATGAAAAAGATAACCTATACAATAATGACGTTTCTGCTCGCAGTGAGTTGGAGCTGTAACGACCAGGAATTTCTGGATCGACCACCTTCCTCTTTGCTAACGGAAGATCAGGTGTACGCCAACGATGACGTGATTTTGTCCGTACTGGGAGACCTTTATAATCGCTACGACGACTTTGGTACTACGGAGAACTGGTCATCTATCTCCGGCCTAAATGAGGCTTATTGGTCCAGTGCTGGTTCGTACGGAGCATTCCAAGGTAGCGGGGTCCCTTTCAACCTCGCTACCAATATCGGTAACATTAATGATTTCTGGAATTACGGGTACATCCGTGATATTAATCAATTCATCGAAAAGATTTCGACAGCCGACAAGATCACCCAGGCTTCGAAGGATCGCTTCCTGGCCGAGGGTCGTTTTTTGCGCGCCTCCTACTACTTCGAATTAGTAAAACGTTTTGGTGGGGTACCGCTGATTCTGGAAACGCTTACCTACGATTTCAGCGGTGATCCCTCGTACCTGCAGTTTCCCCGTGCCAAAGAGTCCGAGGTTTATGATTATGTAATCAAGGAGGCCGAAGAGATCAAAAGCAAGTTGCCATCTTCAGCGAGTGAGAAATCTCGGGCAACCAAGGGAGCTGCGTTGGCGATGGAATCTCGGGCCGCGCTTTACGCCGGTTCTCTCGCGAAGTATGGCACCAAGACACCAACCGTTTCCCTGCCTGGTGGCGAAGTGGGTATCTCCGCCGACAAAGCTCCTGGCTACTATACCATAGCGCTACGGGCGGCAAAGGAAATCATCAGCGGCAGTGCTGGTGCCTATGGGCTTTTCAAAAAGAAACCCGACTTGTCGGAAAACTTCGCGCAGTTGTTTTACGATAAGTCAAACAACCCGGAGGTGATTTTTGTGGAAGATTTTCAGTTGAAGTTTAAAACGCTGGGCTTCACGATTTCCAACCAACCTCGCTTCGGGGCGGAGGAAGAAGAGGGTGGACGCATCAACCCTTCGTTAAATTTGGTACAGTCGTTTGAAAAACTCGACAATACCTTTGCTCCCATTCCCACCGGTACTTCGTCGGGTTCGGGTACGCCGATCGTTTATGACAATCAACTGGACATATTCAAAGGTCGTGACGCTCGCTTGGGGGGCACCGTGATGCTGCCAGGTTCCCAGTTTAAAGGCCGTACGGTCGATATTTTCGCGGGCGTTAGAATCCCTGACGGCACTATTATCAGCGGTGACGACCGGGGCGCTCAAAAGACGCTTCCCGGCACGACTGTCCCCCGCCAGGTAGTGGGTTTCGACGGCCCGATCGACGGCTTTGAATTTACGGCCCAAACGGGTTTCTACATTCGTAAGTACCAGGATCCCATTGTGGGGTCAGGACGACGCGGCACACAGAGCGAAGTTTGGTTTATCCGCTACCGTTACGCCGAAGTACTGCTCAACGCCGCCGAGGCTTCGTTTGAGCTTGGCAACGCCAGCGAAGCTGCGGGCTATATGAATCAGGTGCGCGAGCGTGCTGGCCTGACCAAAGCACTCACACCCGCCGAGATCACATTTGACCGCATCGTTCACGAGCGTCGGGTCGAGTTGGCCTTCGAAGGGTTGGATTTCTTCGACGTTAAGCGGTGGCGGCTTGGACAGGAAATTTTCGACGGCAACCCAATCAATTCCGTAAGCGAACTGACTTCCAATATTGGCAAGGCCACTAAGAGTCGTACGCAGCCCTGGTCACTTTGGCCCTACAAGATTTTCGCGCCCGGTACGCCCAACGATGGCAAGTGGATTTATCAGGAAAAGAAACTCAGCCGCGTGACGGGTGCCAGTCGCTGGGGGCTGGGATTGTATTACTTCGGTATCCCTGATGACATCATCAATAATAACCCCAAGCTAGTCCGCAATCCCAATCAATAATTGTTCATCCTCAAATGAAACGCTATTATGAAATCCATTTATAAATTAACGCTTCCGATCCTGGGCCTGGCAACGCTTTTTGCTTCCTGCCAAATGGACAATTACGCCGAGCCGAAAACTTCGCTCACGGGCAACATCGTCTATAAGGGCGAACCCGTCGGGGTCGAGTACAATCAGGTACGGCTGCAACTCTGGCAGCCGGGTTTTGGCAAGTTAGCGCCCATCGACGCCGTCATCGATCAGGACGGCTCCTATTCGGCCCTGCTGTTCAATGGTAACTACAAACTGGTGTTTACAAAAAACGACGGTCCCTGGAAGACGATCACGAAAGATGCCGCTGCCAAAGACACGACTTTCGTCAACCTCAACGGCGATCAGCAAGTGGACATCGAGGTGCTGCCCTACTATATGATCCGCAACGCCAAGTTTTCCAAAGAGCCGAAGAAGGTTAGTTCCACCTTCGACGTGGAAAAAATCATTACGGGTGTCGATGCCAAGGACATCGAGCGCGTGTCGCTCATCATCAGCCGGACGCAGTTCGTCGCTCGTGCCAACAACATCGCCATCACCAATAAGGAAGGGGCCGACGTGAAGGGAAAAACCAATTTCAGCCTGTCGGTGGATGTCCCCACCGTCAGTCCCGCCCAGGATTTCGTCTTCGCCCGCGTTGGTGTGAAGATCAAGGAGGTGGAGGACATGGTATTTTCCAAAGTCGAGAAGATTCAGTTGTGATTTGAGGAAGCTGTAGGCTGTAGGCTATAAGCAATAGGCGAGGAAACCTACGGCCGACAGCTTATGGCCTACAGCTTTTTAAACAGTATCCCACACCATAAAGATGCTTTAACAACAATGAGCTTTAATCCAATAAAAATAAAATACATGAATGGATTCGTGAAGACGCACCTCATCGCCGCCTTTACCGCGCTGCTGGTGCTGGGCTGTGCGCAGAGTAAAATGAATTCTTTGGGAAATAATACCGCGTCGAAAAATTCTGAAAATATCGAAGGCCGCCGCGCCGAGGTACTTTTCCTGGGCAATACCAGCAAGCACCACGACTCGGGCAAGTACGCGCCCTGGCTGGCGATCAAATTGTTCGAAAGTGGAATTAACACTTCCTATACCGTGGATTTGAACGATCTGAATCCCGAGAATCTGGCTAAGTACGACGCGCTGATTATCTATGCTAACCACGACGTCATTTCTCCGGCGCAGGAAAGTGCTTTAAAAGATTTTGTGCAAAGCGGTAAGGGCCTGGTGCCGTTGCACTCGGCGTCGGGCTGCTTCCTCAATTCTGAGTGGTACATCAAAGCCATCGGCGGGCAATTCGCCTCCCACAAAACGGGTGATTTTCCGGCGGTAATCGCAAAACCCAATCATCCGGTGATGAAAGGAATCAAACCTTTCACGACCTGGGATGAAACTTACGTTTTGAAAAACATCAATCCCGACATGACCGTCCTGACCGAGCGGGAAGAAGATGGGAAAAACATCCCCTACACCTGGGTACGCAACGAGGGCAAAGGCCGGGTATTCTACACCGCTTACGGCCACGAAGACCGTACTTGGTCCAATATTGGCTTCCTGGACTTGATACGTAATGGCGTCATGTGGGCCTTAGGCGACCAGGTGCAAAGTCAGATTGCGTCCCTGAATATCCCTGACGTAGATATCTATAATTCGGACACGATCGCCGCCTATACCAAACGGCATATCGTCCCCAAGATGCAGGAGGCGCTCACGGCCTCGGAATCGCAAAAACTCACGCAGGTACTTCCCGACTTCAAGGTAGAGCTTTTCGCTTCCGACCCCGACATCATCAATCCCATTGCGATGGCCTGGGACGAACGCGGACGCCTGTGGGTCGTAGAATCAGTAGATTATCCAAACACCTTCAAAGAAACCGATGGCGAAGCTAATGACCGTATCAAGATTTGCGAAGACACAGACGGCGACGGCAAGGCTGACAAGTTCACGGTCTTTGCTGACGGTCTCAACATTCCGACCAGTATCATTCTGGCCAATGACGGAGCCATCGTGACGATGGCCCCCGACATTCTTTTCATGAAAGATACCAACGGCGACGATAAGGTCGATGTGACAAAAGTACTCAGCCACGGCTGGGGTAAGGGCGATACCCACTCCGGGCCTTCCAACCTGATCTATGGTTTTGATAACAAAATCTGGGGAACAGTCGGCTACTCGGGCTTCAACGGAACCGTCAATGGACAGAAGATGCGTTTCCCAATGGGCATTTTTCGGTTTCCCATCGAGGGCTCTGAGTTATCGTATCTGGGCAAGAGCAGCAATAATACCTGGGGCCTGGGCGTGACGGAGGACAACAA
>NZ_JBGSXF010000764.1:0-10022 GCF_041751555.1 Persicitalea sp.
AGCACCGCCTGGTAGCCGGGGCTATCTTCACCAGGTAAGGCTTCCTGAAAAGCCACCCATTTGATGGATGTGAAACCCTTGGGCTTTTTCGGATCGCTGAAGGCGAGGTAAAGTGAATGCGTTCCCTTTATTTCCGGTAAAGGCACGATTACAATGGAATCGCTTACTGTAGGAATCGGTACAGTGGCCAGTTTGGAGCCACGCAACGAATCCAGATGAATACTCATCCTGGCCGATTCAGAACCACGCTTGAAACTGACCAGCATCCGGTTTTTGCCCGTTAGAGGCACGGACTTTATTCGCGCCGATCCGCCATGCTGTCCGCCATAGTACTTGGCGTCAAGCAACGCAGAGCTAACGTATTCGTCGAAATCGTGCGAGTTGATCTTCGGTTCGGCGATGCGCAGGAATTGGGTAACCTGCTGCACTTGGCTCGGACCGTGTTGCTTCACCCAGTCTTTCACCCGTTCGACGCGGGTCGAATCTTCTCCTTCGAAAAATCGGAGTGTAGGGGTTTCACTGGTCACGTCTTCATCACGGGTGTTGTTGAAGTACGCCATGTACTTATAATAGTCGTCATGCGGGATGGGATCATAGGGATGGCTGTGGCATTGCACACAGCCGAAAGTCGTCCCTTGCCACACTTCCCAGGTCGTGTTCACGCGGTCGATTTGCGCGGCTACCCGGAATTCCTCGTCTACAGTGCCGCCCTCGTCGTTGTTCATCGTATTGCGGTGGAAACCCGTGGCGACAAGTTGCTCGTCGGTAGCAAGCCCCGTCTTTTGATTACCCATCAAATCTCCGGCGAGTTGCTCCACCGTGAACTGGCTGAACGGCTTGTCCTGGTTGAAAGCATTGATGACATAGTCGCGGTAACGCCAGATGCTGCGTCCTCCGTCACGCTCGTAACCCTTGGTGTCGGCGTATCGGGCCAGATCCATCCACATCGCCGCCCAACGCTCGCCGTAGGCCGGGGAAGCCAGCAGTCGATCGACTACCTTATCGTAAGCATTTTCTGATTCGTCACTGACAAAATTGTGGACTTCCTGCGGCGTCGGCGGCAGTCCGGTCAAGTCCAGGCTCACCCGGCGAATCAGCGTGGCGCGATCGGCCTCGGGAGAAGGGTTTAGCCCCTCTTTTTTTAGTTTAGCCAAAACGAAATGGTCGAGTTCATTTTTCGGCCAGTTTTCCACGTCACTGCCAAAGCCCAGTTTAGTCCAAAAACTGTCATTTGATGGCAATTCGGGCCGTTCCACTCGCTCATATGACCAGTGATTGCCCCACTTCGCGCCCTGATTGATCCATTTTTTCAAAGTACTCACCTCCTCGTCCGTGAGGCCGGGCCCTTTTTTCGGCATCCTCTCGTCGGGATCATCACTCAGGATGCGGCGAATCATTTCGCTGGCGTCGGCGTCGCCGCGCACCACGGGAATCTTGCCGGATTTGCCAGGATTCAGCATTTCTTCTTCAAACAGAAAGCTGACATTACCCGCTTTCTTCACGCCACCGTGACAGGCCATGCAGTTTTTATTCAAGATGGGTTTGACGTCGGCATTGTAGTCCACCTGTTTCTCAAAAAGTCCCAGCCAGGATGTCAGCAGAACCGTGACGCCGATTCCTATTACTATGAAGACGATTTTCATGGTTTAAGAATATAATTTTTTGGTGACCGGCTTCCCGAAGGGAGATTGTAGATCACTTTTTCACTAAAGGCAATTGTTGCCCAAGTCTAACGCGAAAAATCGGTAAATCATTCGGCATTATTTGAATTCAATTCACTTTATCCGAACGCAAAAATACGTACTGAGGAATTTCTTCCCAGCACGATCGCTTCCTTTTTATGAACTTTTCAAAGAAAACGGATCTCTGCTGCTGCCCGTCTTATCAAATGGGCAAAAAATAAAATTAACTACTCCCGCCGCTATTTTTTTAATCCTTATACGATAAGTGCAATAATCGTAATCAGTTATGACTATGTCAATTATATTTATTTTGATATAATCCAATTTCACTTAAAAAATATTTGGCATAAGATGCTTTTGACGATACTTTTGACGTGCCGAATACAAAAAAGGCAGATACTACATAAGTAGCTATCTGTTTATAATTCGGGTGTCAGATTTTTCACTTACCTAAAATGAAATGCAGATGAGGAAAACTGTACTATTGCTATTGATGGGTTGTCTCTGTTCGACCATGAGCCTGGCTCAAGTCAGAGAACTGAGCGGCACGATCACCGCCACCGAGGACGGGCAGGGCCTACCTGGTGCTTCTCTCATTTATAAGGGTACAAACATTGGTGCCAACGCCGACGCCGATGGCAAGTTTACGATGAAAGTACCTGGCGACGGAATTTTGGTCGTGTCATTTGTGGGCTTTCTTACTAAGGAAATCCCCATTGGTAATCAGAGTAATTTCAATATTGAACTCACCGCTGACACCCGCCAACTGGCCGAGGTAGTCGTGACGGCTTTCGGTATCGAGCGCGAGAAAAAAGCGTTGGGATACAGCGTGCAGGAAGTCAAAGGCAGTGCCCTGACGGAGTCGCGCTCGACAAACGTGGTCAACGGACTGTCGGGTAAGATCGCGGGCGTTCGCATCCAATCCAATGGTGGGCCAGGCAGCGGCTCTACGATTCAGATTCGCGGTTCTTCGTCCGTGTCGGGCAACAACCAGCCGCTAATCGTGATCGACGGCGTACCGATGGATCAAACTACCAGCAAGACCTACGGTGGGGGCATCTCGGAAATCAATCCCGACGACATCAAGGAAATGTCGGTGTTGAAAGGTCCCAACGCGGCCGCTCTTTACGGCTCCCGCGCGGCCAACGGTGTTATTCTGGTTACGACCAAAAACGGCCAGGGAACGAAAGGGTTGGGCATTTCTTTCAACTCAAACGTCACTTTCGAGCGCCCTTGGATCAAGCCTGATTTCCAGGATACTTACGGCGGTGGTAGCGGCTACCGCACCTGGTACAACGATGGCTGGAGTGGTTCGATCACCGACCCCGCCCAAATCCAGCAGTACCGCGCGGTTTACGATGCCCGTTACCCGCTGGCTGGCTCTGCCGGCACGGACGAAAGCTGGGGCGCTCCGATGGACGGTCGCCTGGTGCGGCAGTGGTGGACGGGTACCGACGTGGCTCCGCTGACGCCACAACCCAACAACTGGGAAGAGTACTGGAACACGGGTTCGACGATCAACAACAGCATCGCCCTTTCGGGCGGTAATGACAAGGGATTCTTCCGGTTGTCGCTGGGTCGCGTGGATCAAAAGGGTATCATGTACTACAATGATTACCATCGCAACAACTTCCGCATCAACTCGGGATATAACCTGACTAAGAACCTGAGCATTACCATGGCGGGCGAGTATATCAAGACCGGGGCGCGCAACCGGGGCTACACCGCGGGCCAGCAGTTCATCTGGTCGCACCGCAGCGTGTCGTGGGAGCAACTACGTAACTACGAACAGTACGAGGATGTCCACATCCAGCGCGCTGTGGCCGGGAAAACACCCGACAACGATCCGGCCAACTGGCAGCACACCTTTTTCACGAATCCGTTTTTCTCGGAAAAAAACTTGCCGAATGGCAATGACAAAGACCGCTTACTGGGTAATATCGCTCTGAATTACAAGATACTGCCTTCGCTGAGTCTGATGGTACGCACGGGTACCGACTTGTGGACGGATACGAATATCAGCGTAACCAACTTCGAGCGTACCCGCAACGGCAACACTACGCCGGGACGCTACAGCGAGTCGGTACGCCGCAGCCAGGAGACGAACCACGATTTCATCTTTACGTTCGACAAAGACCTCACGCCCGATTTCAGTACGACCGTGCAGTTCGGCGGCATCGACCGCACCAACTACTACAAGCGCAACTTCTTCAACGCCGACGGACTGGTGGTGGACGGTATCTATAACGCGGGTAACACCGTTCCCAGCCTGAACCGACTGGAAAGCTCGATCGAGAAATCGAAGGTGCAGAGCCTCTTCGCTGCTGCCAACTTCGGCTGGCGTGACATGCTGTTCCTGGACGTGACGGCCCGCAACGACTGGTCGAGTACGCTGCCCAGCGACGCCCGCTCTTATTTCTATCCTTCGGCCTCGGTGAGCGCCGTGGTGTCGGATCTGCTGAACATAAAGAGCAGTGTTTTAACTTTTGCCAAAGTTCGCGCCAGCCTGGCGCAGGTAGGCAACGACGCCGGTCCCTATCAACTGGCCCAGATTTTCGAGTCGAGCGGCTCGTGGAATGGCTCGCTGCCTAAGTTCAATGAGAGCCTCCGGATCGCCAACTCCTCGCTGAAGCCCGAGATCACGACGGGACTGGAATTTGGTGCCGATCTGCGGTTCTTCCGGGGCAAAGTCGGACTGGACGCTACCTATTACGAGCAAACGACCCGCAATCAGATTTTGGGCGTGGAAATTTCCAAGGCCAGCGGCTACAGCACCCGACTGCTCAACGCGGGTGAAATTGTCAACAAAGGCATTGAGCTGACGCTGTCGGGAACGCCCCTGAAACTCGGTAATGGGTTTAGCTGGGATGTCTCATTGAACTACGCCCGCAACCGCAACAAGGTAGTCGAACTAGCCGAGGGCTTGACGACTTACACCCTGGCTTCGCAACGCGGCATGACTTCGGAAGCCCGCGTGGGTCAGCCATACGGAACCTTCTACGGCAATGCCTTCCAGCGTTCGCCGAGCGGAGACATCGTGTATGGCAGCAACGGTCTGCCGCTGCTGCAGGGCACCCAACAGGCCATCGGAAACATTCAACCCAAGTTCACGGGTGGAATGCTGAACACCTTCAACTTCAAAGGTATCACCCTAACCGCGCTGGTAGATGTGCGCATGGGTGGCGACATCTACGACGAAGGAACGGGTACGGGCCGCTGGACAGGCCAGTACGCCGAAACGGCCCTGGGTCGCGAAGAAGGCGTGATTGGCAAAGGCGTTCGTGAACTGACCGCTGCTGATGGTACCAAGAGCTACGTACCGAACGACATCATCGTCACGGCTAACCAACTCTACCGCTATAACAACCCCCGTAACTACCACCAAGCAGCGATTTTTGACGCTAGCTACGTGAAACTGCGCGAACTGTCGCTGGGCTACAACATCCCGTCCTACTTGCTGGAAAGGCTACACATTCAGTCTGCGAAGCTGTCGCTGGTGGGCCGAAACGTGTGGATGATTTTCAAGAACACCCCGCACGTCGATCCCGAGTTCGACTCCAAAGGTGGCAATGCGCAAGGCTTCGGCTACGGAGAACTACCCAGCTCGCGCAGCATGGGCGTGAATCTGTCGCTATCGTTTTAGAACGGGATCAAATCTCAAATCTCATAATCTAGATAACATGAAAAGATATATCAATATAAAAACAGTAAGTTCCCTAGCCTTCGCGGGGGCACTTTCAATCACGAGCTGCACCAAGGACTTTGACGAAATAAACACCAACCCCAACAGCCCGACGACCATCGGGGCGCAGTACCTGCTGCCGACCGGGATCGAATCGGCGATCGACCGCTACTGGGGTCATCGCACCCGCTTCGAGCGGATCAACATCGACGCTGCTGAGCTGTACGTCCAGCACTTTACGCGAAACATTTATTCCAACGAAGGAGACAATTTCAGCGTGTCACCTGCATTGGTTGCCAACAACTGGAAGGGCTTTTATAACGACGCTCTGCTGAACTTCCAGCGGATCATCACCCAGTCGAAGACCGACGGTATCAAGCCTAACGCCAACTACGAAGGCGTGGCGCTGGTGATGCGCTCGTGGGTATTTTCGCTGCTGACGGATATGTACGGAGCTATTCCTTACTCGGAAGCATTGGCCGGCACGGCGGAGTCCCCGATTTATACACCTAAGTATGACGCAATGGAAATGGTGTACGCCGGACTGCTGAGCGATCTAAAAACCGCCAATGACAAATTAACCGTGGGTGGCCCGGCCATTTCGGGCGACATCCTGTACGGCGGCGATATTATGAAATGGAAGAAATTCGCCAATTCGCTGCGTCTCCGACTGGCGAACCGTCAGGCGGCGAAGAAATCCGCCGAGTCGAAGGCCGTTATGGCCGAAATCCTGGGCGATGCCACCAAGTACCCCATTTTTACCAGCAATGCCGATAACGCTGCTCTGCAAACTACCAGCGTGCTACCCAGCAATAACGAATGGAATCAGGTGATGGTGCAGGATGGCCGTACCGACTGGAACATTAGCGCCACCTTGGCCGATAAGCTCAATTCGCTCGGCGACACCCGCGTCACAGTCTATGCCAATCCCAATAAAGATGGCAAGTACCAGGGCCATCCCAACGGATTGCCCGACGCCATCGCCACCACCTATCTGGCGACGAGCTCGACTATCGGTAATTACTTTGTGAAGGCCGATGCCCCGGAAGTCATCATGACTTTCTCGGAACTAAACCTGATTCTGGCCGAGGCCGTGCTGGATGGCGACATTAGTGGCGACGCCAAGACGTACTTCGAAAAGGGCATCACCGCCTCTTTCGCGCAATACGGCCTTACCGTCCCAAGCGACTATCTGACGAAAGTCGGTCCCGTAACGCGCGAGAAGGTTTTGGAGCAAAAGTGGATCGCGCTGTTCGGCCAGGGCATCGAAGCCTGGATCGAGAAGCGCCGCACGGGCCTGCCGAAGTTCCCCGCTTTCGATAGCCGTGCCGTATTCGACAATGACGGCATCATGCCTACACGCTTCCCTTATCCCAACTCAGAGTATTCTTTGAACGCGACCTCTGTCGAAGCTGGAGCCGCTCTCAACGGTGGGCCAAACGACATGAAAACGAAGCTTTGGTGGGCGGAATGAAAAGGGTCAAAGGTTAACGGTTAACGGTTAACGGTTGGTTCTTCCAATTCGCTACTATTAATTTCATCACTCATCACTCATCACTCATCACTCATCATTACATGAAAAAGATATTCTCATACTCACTCATAATTATAACAGCGGTTTCTTTTGCTGCCTGTAAAGTGGACGACCCCTTTGTGGATCGGGTAGTGGCCCCGGTTTTGGTGGACATCGTGGGAGCTTCGTTTGGGGCACCCCTCTCAGGCGAGCCTACGGTTTCTTATCCAGCCAGTGGAAAAGTGACGCTGACTGCTCGCTTGCTGGAACTGGACAAAAGCGGAATTCTGGACAAAAACATCGGCATCGACTCCATTCCGGTGGCAAACATTCCGATGAAAATTACGCTGCGCAGCGGGACTGCGCTGGGCGAGACGACTTCGAACGCACAGGGCGTGGTATCGCTGGAAAAGACCTGGGCCGATTTAGGCGTACCAACGCCGAAAGCCGGGACGGTCGTCAAGATTTCGTGGTCGGGTATTCACAAAGGAGTTGCTTTTACGCGGTTATCACAGGTGCAGGCCAAGTAAAATTCACTCGTCAGATAGTGTCAATCAGTAGATTGGCACTATCTGACTTAGTATCTTGATCCTAAAAATTGCAGTTAGGGTAGTTTTAATTAGAATATTTTACAAATCTTTAACTATGCGGAATAATTTCCTAATAGTCAATGTATTATATTATTAAAAAGTTTGTCTAATTTCGTTATTACAAAACAAACACTCTGTTTTCAATCTTTACACAAAATTAATATCCTTATTCCTATGTCACGAAATATCGACCGCCGCAGTTTGCTGAAATCGGGCCTTCTCACCCTGGGTGGAATGGCCGTTGCTCCTCACCTGAAGGCGGGTGCGTTTGCTAATGCACCCCTATACCTCGACCGCTCCAACCGCATCTACCGCAGCCCGCTGCTGCGTGAGCACTTCCTGAACGGAGAATCTTTCGAGAAACTGGATGCCTCGAAAATGATTGCCAAGCTGAACGCTAACGAAAACCCTTACGGCCCTCCCGCTGCCGCCATGGAAGCAGTGAAAGAATCCGTGAACGGCGGCAACCGCTACGCCTGGCGCGAACTCTACGATCTGATTGGCAAGATTGCTACCAAGGAAGGCGTAAAGCCCGAGAACATCATGATGGGGCCCGGCTCCTCGGACTTGCTCGAAAAAGTAGCCATCGTTCTCTTCAAAGACGGCGGAAATGTGGTTTCGGCTGACCCTTCCTATATGTCGCTGATGAACGTGGCAAAGTCGGTAGGCGGTACCTGGAAAGCCGTTCCCTGCAATGACGACTGGTCGCACAACCTGAAGGCGATGGAAGCGGCCATCGACAAAGACACTAAATTGGTTTATATCTGTAATCCCAACAACCCCGTGGCGATGATCACGCCCGGCAAGGAATTGGAAGATTTCTGCTCACGCGTATCTGAGAAAGTACCTGTATTTATCGACGAGGCATACATTGAGTTGGCTGTCGGTGCCGACACCAAGAGCATGGTCGGTCTGCTGCAAAAGAACAAGAATGTCATCATCGCCCGTACTTTCTCCAAGATCATGGGCATGGCGGGTTTGAGGGTAGGCTACATCGCCGCTCAGACCGCCTTCCTCGATCAGATTCAGGATATTACGCGTGGGGGAATGGGTATTGCCTTCACTTCCATCGCAGCGGCTTCGGCAGCTCTGGACGACAAGAATTTCCAGGACAACACCCGCAAGCTCAACCACGAAGCGAAGCAATACCTGTACGCCAGCCTGGACAAGATGGGTTATAAGTACATTCCTTCCTACACCAACTTTGTGATGTTCCCCATCACGATGGATGGCAAGGAGTACCTCAAAAAAATGGCTGACAAAGGCGTCATGGTGCGCTCGTTCGATATTCATGACAAGACCTACTGCCGCGTGAGTCTGGGTACGATGGACGAAATGAAAATGTTCGTCAGTGCCTTGCAAGACGTGACCTGACCACAACCCTTTCCCGGCCCTTCGATTTGTTCGATCCAACCCATTCTTACGGATCGAAGGGCCAGTTTTTTGCTCGATTGGCAACCTATTTTTCTTCCCACTACCATGAGCGACGCTTTACAAAAAACGGTTACCCTGATTTTATTGATTGTTCTCGGTCTTATTATTCGGGGCAAATTCAAGAATAAAGAACAACTCAACGGGATCAAAGAAATCATCCTGTCGGTGGCCCTGCCCGCGACGATTTTCATCGCCATGATGAAAATCCACGTGGAAGCGTCGCTGTTTTTCATTCCGATTGCCGCTCTTGCCTTCAACTTCTTCGTCTTTTATTCTTCTCCGCTGGTTTTCAACTTCTTTGGGGTCGAGAAAAATAGTTCGACTGGGCGAACGCTGATGATGCTTTTGCCCTCGCTCGCGCCGGGCTTATCGGCCTTTCCGTTCATTGCGGAATTTTTGGGTGAACAGGGTCTGGCGAAAGCTGCCATGGCCGACGTAGGAAACAAATTCTTTGTGCTGATTTTCCTTTACATCATCGCGATGAATATGTTCCTGAAAAACAGCGTCAACGAATCGACGGACATGAAGGGGAAAATAAAAGACCTGCTGGTGAGTTTGGTGAAAGAGCCGATTAACATTCTCCTTGTTTTGGCTATTGTGCTGCTTAGCTTCGGCGTCAGCTACGCCACGCTGCCTCCGGTCATTGCCGACTTGTTCGACAAAACCAGCGCGATGATGACGCCGTTAGTACTGATATTCATTGGCCTGGCGGTACAATTGAAAGAAGGTCGAAAAAAACTGGTCATGTCGATGCTGCTGTTCCGGGCGGGTATTTCGCTCTTTTTCAGCGCCGCGCTTATTTCACTTTTCAACATTGGCGACACGACAATGGTACTTTTGGCGGTAGTGCTGCCGTTGAGCTCGGCGAGTTTCTGGCCCTTCGCCCACATCTCGGTGTTCAACCTGCGGGAGGAGGCCAAGGGGATGTCCAAGGAACGCCGGACGTTCGATGTAGAATTGGCGGTACTGATCCTGGCTTTCTCGCTGCCGTTTTCGACGATGCTGATTCTGGGCATTCTTTCCACGGGAGAGTTGTTCACGCACCTGCCCACCATTCTGATTGCGGGCGCGGTGCTTACGGCCTTGGGTATTCTTCCCAATTTGGTCACTAAATCATCTTA
>NZ_JBGSXF010000765.1:0-7076 GCF_041751555.1 Persicitalea sp.
ACCGACCGATGCCCCGATATAAACTTTATCGTTGTAATTGCCCGCATAAGCAAACGTCCACTGTGAGTGAGCCCCGGTGGACTCGAAACTACCCAGTTGGTCTGTTGCACTTCCCCGCTCGTATCGAGTGTAGGGGGGGCCAACGGCGGTAGTTGGATTTATCATGTATAGCTGATAGTAGGCACCAGCCTGAGTGAACGCCTGCCGATTGTCAATGTCAAACTCCTGATCGAGGGCATCGGCTGAAATATTTCTCCGATTGGCGTCGTCTACCGCCGCATCCACAAACGCAGAACGCTCATTCCTTCCTGAATAGGAGAAAATGTTGTGGAACGATTGCTGTCGGGTGTACGAAATTCCAATCGAAGAACGCTTCCAGTTACTATCGTAGCGATTAGGTTTTCCCGCTATGATCAGTGAGGCCTGCGTTAGGTTAGGATTGGTCTTACCATCTGCTTGCACCCGGCCAAGGTAGGTAGTTTCGGTGTTAATATTTCGAAACGACGGGCTGATACTTAACTCTGAGCGGTTGTAAAAACCTAATCCAGCGGGGTTACCGCTGATGTTGCTGGCGTCCCCGCCCAGAGCGGCATGATTGCCACCTACACCCTGAAATCGGGCCGTACCCGTCTGATTAATTTCTGAAAAACGGAAGGCGTCGGCGGCATACTGCGCTTGGGAGGGCAATACCGCTACGCACGAGGCGACAACCAGTAAGCTATACTTTATAATATTCATGATTATGGTGGGCTAATAGTGGAAAACTGAGGTGTAATCTTAATGAAAGGCCCCACAAAATTGATTATTTGTAGGGCCCTTTTATTATTTGTCAAATCACCTTAAACCAATTATCTCGGTCCCCGAGAACGCGGGGCGCTAGATGCAGGACTCGGACTTGGTGAGCTCACGCTACCCCGACTACTCGACCCACTATTGTAAGTAGGCGTCGATGTAGAACGGCTGGGTGTTTGATACGTCGACTGGTCAGGAGCCTGGTAGGTAGAGTTGCTATTGCCAGATCCTCGGCTGGAATTATAGCTGGGACTGCTCTGATACGTCCGGGAAGAGCGGCTGCTGTTACCGGAACTATAAGAACTGTTGGAACTTGACCGAGGTGAGGAATAATACGGCGTCTCGCTGGTCGAGCTGCTCCTGGCATTGCGGCTGGAAGACGCTTCTGAACTTGTGCGACCTGCAGATGAACCATCACCATTGTAATAAGTTCCGCTACTGTTGGCCCGTGGGCGAGCGTAATAACTATCCGATGAGGACGATGTACCACGCGACGGTTCGCTATAAGTCGAGTTGTAAGCCTCACGTCCACCGTTGTTACGAGAAGTACGAGCCGCATTGGTAAATTCACGGTTGTAGTTTTCGTTACTCCTGGCAGTGTTAGTACGTGGACCGTAGCCACGAGTGGCTCGTCCATTATCGTTGTTATTTACCACAAACACTCGGTTACCGAAACCCCCGTAGTAAGGATTAAAGGCATTGTAGCCACCAAATCCGCCACCGTAGCCCCAGGGACTTCCCCAATTATTGAAGCCACCATAACCAAACGGACTGTATCCGCCACCATAGCCGTAAGCCATACTGCCGTACCCGAAGGGACTGAAAGGATCATAACCAAAGGAGTTGAATCCACTGTTCCAAGGGCTACCCCACGAGTTCCAGGGATTACCCCATGAGTTGTACCCCATGCCGTATCGGTTAAACGGGCTGTACCCAAAGCGCATCGAGTTGCCGAGACCCATTTGGAAGCCCATTCCGAAGGCTGAACCAGCCATCGGCCACATAGAGCCGTAGTTGTACATATTATTCATGCCGAAACCAGTGTTCCGCCCGGCGTAATATCCTTCGCGGAATCCAGAATCATAACCTGCCCCATCAGACACGCGCCTCTGCGCGTTACGAGATGACAGATATGATTCGTCGTAGTAGTCAGCGTTACCGTTCTGGTTTCTTGAATCATAGTTCCCAGACTGATAGTCGGGGTTGGTATTGCGGCTCTCGCGCTGATTGTTTTCAACTCGGGCAGCTACGGTCACTTCCGATGAACTTCCGTAGAGGTCGTCGTAAGAAGAACCAGAACGTGATGTGAGTTGACTCGAAGAGCAACCCCATGTCCCGAGGAGAGCAACCACCGAAAGGTAAGTGAGTTTGTTTATGGTTGTCATGGCGAAAAGGTTAATTATATTGATACTTTGAAATCTACAATTTTCATTCCTGGTACTGAGAAAACGTTGCATTGGCAACGTTGAGTACAAATATAGCATAAAAAACTATCTTTGCAACCTCAAAATCAGGTACACTACTGACAATTCGTCACGCAAAAAGTTTAAATAAAAGTCAATAATGAGTAAAGGATTACCCACCCGTAGCGAAAACTACTCCGAATGGTACAACGAACTGGTAAAAAGAGCTGACTTGGCTGAAAATTCGCCCGTCCGGGGCTGCATGGTTATCAAACCCTACGGTTTTTCGATCTGGGAAAAAATGCAACGTGCCATGGACGACATGTTTAAGGAAACGGGACATTCAAACGCTTACTTCCCTCTGTTCATCCCAAAATCTTTTTTGAGCAAAGAAGCCGATCATGTAGAGGGCTTTGCCAAAGAGTGCGCCGTGGTGACCCACTATCGCTTAATGAACGACCCGAACGGCGGCGGGGTAGTCGTAGACCCAGAGGCGAAGCTGGAGGAAGAGCTCATCGTACGGCCCACTTCTGAAACAGTGATTTGGAGTACTTACAAAAACTGGATTCAGTCGTATCGTGATCTGCCGCTACTCATCAATCAATGGGCCAATGTGGTACGCTGGGAAATGCGCACCCGAATTTTCCTACGTACTACCGAATTTTTGTGGCAAGAAGGGCACACCGCCCACGCTACCCAAGCAGAGGCCATCGCCGAAACAGAGCAGATGCTGGATGTTTATGCCACTTTTGCCGAAGAATGGATGGCACTGCCCGTACTGCGCGGCGTAAAGACGGCCAACGAACGCTTTGCCGGAGCCGTAGAAACCTACTGCATAGAAGCACTTATGCAAGACAACAAAGCCTTGCAAGCGGGTACGTCGCACTTCCTGGGGCAAAACTTTGCCAAAGCATTCGATGTAAAGTTTCAGGATAAAGAGGGTGGATTGGAATACGTATGGGGAACTTCCTGGGGAACGAGCACCAGACTCATGGGAGCCCTAATCATGGCGCACTCCGATGATAGCGGTTTGGTATTACCCCCGAAACTAGCCCCAATTCAAGTAGTTATCGTGCCGATTTATCGCGAAGAGGATCAACTTATCAAAATCTCTGAGAGGATAGCTGGACTGGTCAAAGAATTGAAGAAAAAAGGCATCAGTGTAAAATTCGACGACAGCGATGACTATAAGCCCGGCTACAAATTTGCCGAGTACGAACTTCGCGGTGTTCCAATCCGGTTAGCGATGGGGATGCGTGACTATGACAATGGCACGGTCGAAGTCGCTCGTCGCGATACCAAAACTAAGGAAACAATGCCTTTCGAAGGCATTGTGGATCATATCGCGGCGTTGCTCGAAGAAATTCAGCAGTCCATCTACGACAAAGCTCTCGCCTATCGTGAAGCAAATACTTTTAAGGCGGATACCTACGAAGAGTTTAAGGAAATTCTGGACGAAAAGGGCGGCTTCATTTACGCCCACTGGGATGGTACTCCCGAAACCGAAGAAAAAATAAAAGAAGAAACCAAGGCCACGATCCGCTGTATTCCGCTGGGCGCGCCGGAGGAAGAAGGTGTTTGTGTGTATTCCGGCAAGCCTTCGAACCGGCGGGTGGTGTTTGCTCGTGCTTACTAAATCTAGAATGAACGATTTGGGGGAGGGGCGGTGTTTCCCTTTCTCATTTTATTTTTTTCAAAAAACATTGCAAGATGAGTAAGGCAAAATCGGGAGACACCGTACAAGTACATTATAAAGGCACCCTAACCGACGGACAACTATTTGATTCGTCCGCTGGACGTGATCCGCTGTCCTTCCAATTGGGGACGGGCCAAGTTATTAAAGGCTTTGATGATGGCGTGACGGGCATGGAAGTGGGTGATAAGAAGACGATCAATATTCCCAGTGCGGAGGCTTACGGCCCGGTCAATGAAGAGTTGTTAATCAACTTCGACCGTACCCAAATCCCCTCCGACATTCCTCTGGAACCCGGTGTGACGCTCAATATGCATCAGGACGGCAACGGTCAAGTAGTTCCTGTGGTAGTAAAGGAAGTAGCCAACGAACACGTAGTTCTCGACGCCAATCACCCGCTGGCTGGCCAGGATTTGACGTTTGAGCTTGAATTAGTTGGTATTCAATAATTTGGATGTCGGACGGGGACACCCGGCGATTAGTGAATGTCGGAATATTTTAAACAGCTGAAGAAAACAATATTCCGATATTCCGACATTCCAACATTCGCCAATTCCAAATTGATTAGTTCGCCAACTTTAAGCTGTACAACGCCCCCTTCCCACTACCCCGTTTTAGAACAATCCCCTTATCCGTGAGGTCGTGGAGTAGTCGTGTGGCGCGCTTCACTGAGACATTGATAAGGTTGGAGAAGTCTTTCTCCGTGATGCTATCGTTTTGCTTAAGGTACTGAACGAGGTTTTTGACAGGACGCGAGGCAAGTAGTTTGTCCGTAGCGGTGTCTGCTTCACCTGGAAGCATGAGACGATTGGTAGGTACCGATTTGTCCTTTGTGCGTACGTAGATGATACGGTCGCCCTTTTCATTAATAGCGTAGTGCGGTTTGTTTTCGCTTTCGTCGATCTCGATCCGCAAGATTATGCTCATTCCCAATATGATCGTCTTGCATCGAACGAGCAATTCTTTCTCCACAAGTTCCCCGCAGGCCCTTTCAAGTTTTTGTAATTCGCGAAGTTCAGATTCGATTCCAACTGTGGAACGGTTGTCGGCGATGCCCACTAGTAATACGCCGCCGGAAGTGTTGGCGAAAGAGGCGAGAGTTTTAGCAATTTTGAAAGGACTGTCAATCGTGCGCTTAAATTCCACGGTCAGCCCCTCCCCCATTTCGATCAATTCCAGCGTGGTTCTTTTGAAGTCGATCATAGGTCAGATCAGCGCGTACTTTTTGCCCGGCAGCGATCGTACCATCCCTTGGAATTCCAGGTTTAGTAGCAATGTGGCGAGC
The DNA here is from genome assembly GCF_041751555.1 of Persicitalea sp. NCBI lineage: Bacteria > Pseudomonadati > Bacteroidota > Cytophagia > Cytophagales > Spirosomataceae > Persicitalea > Persicitalea sp. The sequence continues at coordinate 5,174 of NZ_JBGSXF010000765.1, forward strand.
TTACCCAGGTGAATGCCGCTCTGCCAGCTCATGTCGTCGATCTGCATATCGCCGCCTTTTTTCAATAGAGCCAACACCTGGCCTTCATCCTGTGTAAAGCCCTCAAAAACCAGCTCCCCCTCAGGTTTATCGTATCTAGACGGTGCTTTGGGTTCGGTTTGACCAAGAACCCATTGCAAGTCATGCGCCATTTCTTCTACTGAGGAGAAAAGATTTGCCTTGTTATTACGGATTAGCTGGTTGCACCCTTCCGAATAAGTACTACCGAGATTTCCCGGCACGGCATATACTTCGCGGTGGTAGTTTTGAGCGTACTCGGTGGTAATGAGACTTCCACCTTTTTTGGCAGATTCCACCACGATCGTAACGTCACTCAATCCAGCGATAATGCGGTTGCGGGCAGGAAAGCGCATGAAATCGGGCTTGGTACCAAATGGGTTTTCTGTAACGATACCGCCATTTGCCTGCATTTCCTCGGCGGTACGCTTGTGAACAGCAGGATATATTACATCCAGACCGCTGGCCATAACTCCTACCGTAGGAACTCCGTTTTTCAAACAAGCTCGGTGGGCGGTGATATCTATACCATAGGCCAAGCCACTAACCAACAAGGGTTGGTAGGGTGCTAATTCTTTGATAATGGCTTCGGTGACGGACTTACCATAGTCAGTGATTTTGCGAGTACCGACTATACCTACCGTCCGTACAACATTGTAGTCGATGACGCCCTGCGAGTAAAGTAGCACGGGCGAATCATAGAGCGGTTTGAGTCTTTTGGGATAGTCGGGGTCGGTGTAAAAGGTCAACTTGGCCCCAATTTTATTGCACCGCTCAAATTCCTTCTCGGCTTCAGTCCAACCGTGTTTGCCAATAATGCTGCGCGCAACCTTATCCCCGACACCAGGTATTTTTATAAGCTTTTTGTAGTCAGAACGGTGGACTTTTTCAGCCCCACCGCAGTAGCTTATCAATTGCCGAATCGTGACGGAACCCACGCTGGGCGTGCGTACCAGAGCCAGAACCGCAATTTGGTCTTCCGTCATCCGCCCCTTAGTCGATTGTCCTGAATAACCGATTCCAGCGAATCTTGTTGGCGGCACTCGTGGGGTTTGGATCAATGGACATCCAAACGAATACAGCCTTACCCACAATATGATCCATCGGAACGAAGCCCCAATAGCGCGAGTCGGCGGAATTATGGCGGTTATCACCCATCATGAAGTAGTAATCCTGCTTGAAAGTATAGCCGTCGATGGGTTTGCCGTCTATGGAAATCTTACCTTCGGCCAATTCTACGTTTTCATAGCCCTCATAGTACTTAATGACAGGACCATAGAACGCCACATTCTCCGGTGTCATCGCCACGGTCACGCCTCCTTTCGGCACGGTAATAGGACCGTAGTTGTCGCGGTTCCACTTGACCAGGGAAGATGATGGATAAAGCGATGGCTCGCTGATGTCCTTCGGAGCTACGACAGGTCGGATGTCACGCACGAAATCGTATTCTTTTAGCTTGGCGGCAATATCGGCGGTGGTATAGGCGATGTAGCCGGACTCGTCGTTACCCGGAATCGTGTCATTGTAGGTTTCGGTGTAGCTGGCAAATTCAGATACGCCGTTTTCCCGAAAAACTTTGTCTTCGTTAACGGCCGTAGTAGTTGATACAAAGTACTCACTCTCCATGCGCGGCGGGTTTACCATCGGGCTCCCATTCAGATAAACCTGAGCGTTCCTCACTTCTAATTTATCGCCCGGTGTGCCGATACATCGTTTGATGTAGTTGGTCTTCAAATCGGTAGGATGCTGCAACTCAGGGGGGTAGTTGAAAACCACTACGTCACCCGATTTTACCTCTGAAAAGCCCGGCAAACGATACTGTGGCAATTGGATCCAATCCAGGTAG
>NZ_JBGSXF010000766.1:0-13031 GCF_041751555.1 Persicitalea sp.
GCGGTTGCGGTACTCGAAGAGCAGTCCTGGCTCGATGGTACGGAGGATGGGGGGCGAGGTCGAACCCGTGTAGGCGGCGTACCTAAACTCAATTGCCCGCCGACTGCGTAAGGCTTCCCACAACAGCGGTAGGTGTTCGGAGCCGACGAACTGATTGTTGCGCTCAAGGAGGAGATAGTTACCCACTTCGTGTACGCTGGTGAGGGTGCTTTGCAGGAAGCTCAGCCGCTCGCAGCGTTCCAGCAGCGCCACGAATTGTTCGAAGTCCTCAATGTCCTCATCGGGCGGAACATCCAGGTAGTAACCCCGGCGGCGGTAGTCGTACTCGATCTTGAAGCCGGTGGTAGCGTATAATTCCTTAATGTCCCGCTCAAGGGTACGGGTGGATTTTTGGGCTATATCGGTTTCATTGAGCCGGGTGGTTAGTTCTTTTTTAGTTGGATAGCGGAAGGGTGCCTTTGTCCAGCGGATAAGACATAGGCGGCGGTGTAGGATGGCGGAGGGGTTCAAATTGGTGAGGGGTGAGGGGTGAAGCTGTTTGTCACCCAATGTAGAAATAAAAAAGAACTCCCAACAAACGTTTCAGCCCGTTCCTGTACCGGTTATAGCAACAAAAGGTCAGTTTCTTATCCGGCAATATAGGATGCAAGTATTCTCATCCGACTGAGGGCCGTAGCGTACGAGGGGACAACATCCCTTCCCGCATAGGACATGCCGCTCACGAATTTCTCGTACTCCCGGGGATAGGCCGGGTCCGTCGCCAGTATTTCCATGGCCTTTGAAATCTTCTCCTGTACGCTGAGTCCCGTTACTTCTGCGGCACGGTTATCGTCCCGGCTCAACGCCCTATTTACCAGTCCGACGAAGTGGGGGCTGTGCATCGCCTTCTCGCTCAGCATTGCCAAATCATGCAGGTGCCTGACCAGGTCGGGCTGCTTGTCCTGAGCACCCCTCACCCTGCTGGGAACGCGCCAGGCCAGCGCGCTGACTTTATCCGCCGCGTTTTCCACGGGATCGACACACGCAATGGATTCCACCTCACCCGGCTGGCCGGCCACCTCGTTCACCAGGGATGAAACGGGCAGGCCGACAGACGGAAGCTGCAGACTGCCCATGGTCAGTTCAAGCTTGATGTGCGGGCGCAGGACTTCCGCCGGGTTGAAGCGGGAAGGGTAGTCCAAATCAATGATGATGTTTCGGTTGTAATCCGAAGCTGTGGTTTTGAAGGTGTCAAAAGACTCGTTCAGTAATTCCACGACGGATTTCTTAAAGCCGGACATGGCTTTCCGGATCTGCGAATTGTTTTGCCCGTCAAGAGTTGGGGCGAGTACGCGGAAATCAATGTCCTCCGAAAACCGGTGGATAAGCCTGTGGGCCTTTGAGAGGGCTGTGCCCCCGGTAAACACCAGAATGAAATCCCGTTGCGGCGGCTGTGTCAATAGCTTGATGACCTGCGTGGCGTACCAGTCCTTTTCAATGAACGCTTCGCTTACTCCCTTGACCAGTGCAACCTCCTCGATGAGCGCTTTGTCAGGAATTGTACTCGTAGCTGATGTAGGCATCCTTGAAGCTGATTTTACGGCTGATCCTGTCTTTCACGCCAATCATGCGGCCTGTCGGCACCTGCATGGATCGCCCCTCCCTGTAATCTGATTCTGCTTTCGAGGGGACGGTCTCGACCCGCAGTCTCCTCAGAGCCTCTTTTCCCAACGTGGGCAAAGGAGCGACCGGCACGGTTTCGCCCGTCAGGGCGGATTGTTTGGCTTTGGCGTACAACCCATAACCTATCCTGATAATTTTACCTTTTCGGGCAATACTCCTCAACGCCCTGCCCACCTGATCGTATCCCCCCAGATCGGAAAAGTCCTCCCGTAGTACAATTGGGGACTTCCTGCGACTGATTCTGGCGAGAACTCTGGTTTCCAATTTTTCTTTATTTCCCATTGTCTATCAACCGTTTGATCTTACAAAGATACGACACATTATGAATACAAAAATACGACACTTTTCATTCGTTTCCCAGCAAGCATTTTGAAAAGAGGGGCATTTTGTAATGGTTGTACGAAGCGTGCTTACGCATTTCGGCGTAGTGAACCTTCCAGGTTGCGGGGACAGCGTTAAGTGAAGCAATATGGCTTTGTATATCGGTTTTCAGACCGTGATGCTAGTTGGCAAACTTGGTCGGCCCACGAGCGCAAGCCCTTGGGGCGTGGTTCAGAAAGCCATACCTTGATGGACCTTGCCTATCCATGGGCTTTCTTTTAAAAACTTCCTCGAAAATAGGGGCCAACAAGTAGGACCAGCTCAAATAGAAAGGGTGTCTTTATGGACCTAACTTATTGGCCCTTGCGAGAGGCCTCCCCACTTAGTACTGTACTCGGTCAGCCCATCAGGAGCTACGCTACGCTAACAGTGTTCACAGGTCGGCATGTTTGCGACCGGTACCATAACGCTTATGAATTCGACGTGATACTTTAACTGATTCGGGCTTTTACCACCTGCTAGGGCCCACCTGCGTCATACAGCTAGTCGGGCCGTAGCGGAGTCAGCAGAAGCTGCCGTTGGGTAGACTGATAGGCCACAACAAAACGCATGTACTTTCCGTAGTACCTCATCAGCTCCCCGAGATCCAGCCCGGTCGCTTGCCTGAGGGATTTATGGAGTTCAAATAGATCGCGCCCCTTCAGCAATTGGTTGCAATTTTCAAACCCAGAGTTTGCAGGGGAAGGAATTCTGATTCGAAGCAGTACTTCAACGTGTTATTGCTATTGCGCTTGGCGATCGAGCCAGCCGCCAAGAATCTCAGCAGCTGCTGCAACCGGATAATGAGCGCCTTGATGGGCTCAGGCTGGATCTGTAATGGGATTAGTATCCTCCGAATAGTAGTGCTGCGGGTGCAGAAACATTTTGTGCCGTGCCTTCCTGGAGCCCCAAGCGGGTGGGCCAGCCACTCATCAGAGAAATTTTGACTAGCGCCCAGCAGACCTCCATGTGTGGAACTGTTTATTGTATGAGCAGCAGTGAACAAGTTGCCGGACTTACTCACTTCGAGCAGTCAACTTATTTTAGTGGCATACGGGTTTCAACTTCCCCACAGAGCAGAGCGGTTGGTAACCGGGCCTGAAATGTAAAAGTCTTACCGTTTGATAAGTTTTGCGATGATGGTTATTCCAATTGTTAAAATTATTATATACTTTTCAAAAATAATTTTAACACGAGGGAAATTGACCTTAATGTTTTTTTTGGGGGATATTCCCTGGCATTTAGGCGAAGACTTTAGTTCAATAAATTTGGGTAGCAAGCTTTCTCAGTCAATATGTAACACTAATGAAAGACAGGCCACACGACCTACGACTGCAAGTATCACTTGGTATGGATAACGAAATATCGGAAGACAATTCTGGTTGGTTTGGTTGTTGAGCGAGTTCGCGAGTTGGTGCGTAGAATCTGCAAGCAGCATGACTTGAAGATAGTGAAAGGTCATGCCTCGAAAGACTAGGTACATCTATTAGTCTCAGTTCCGCCGTACCTGGCGATAAGTAAGCTGGTTCAATACTTGAAAGGGAAGAATTCATTCAAAATGATGTCTGAGAACATGAACGTGGCCTTCTGTTTATGTCTTATCAGACCTCCATTCGAAATCAGTTTGAGTTTTTACAACGCAACTGGGCCATTTCACACTCCAAAACTAGCGTTAATGGTCATGATCTGGTGGTTGGTCAACATGGTTTCTCCACAGCCAATCGTATCGCCTGGCTTCAGTGGAATGGCTGGGAAATCCAAATCAGTGTGGTGGGTGAGTGGGTTTTTACCAGTGCAGGAGGTTACTTTTTTACGCCGGGAATCTCCGCAATCACCCAGATTATTCAGAATAACTTAAACGATATAAATGCGCTTTGAAGCTAAATGGCCGATATGAAGAGGCCACCTATACGGATCACCGATGATTTAACAATAAAGTAAATGACTCCCAACCTGGCTAAAGTTGCCTTTTTCGATATAGGCGGGACTCTTGGAAACGTCCGCGTCGTTTCAGAAAATGGATTCGCAGAAGATCTGGCTGAACCCATTTTTGAACGAACATGGTTTGATGGTTTTTCCTCGCCCGTTTTCTTTCTGGAAAGTCAGCGGTTAAGACTGGATATATTTCCAGGAATTGTCGAAACACTCAGAGAATTACAAACGCAGAATATTCGGCTGGGCGTTGTTTCCAAAATAGGTGATTTTGCTCCTTCCAGCGTTGATGAAATGCTAAGGGATGCCGGGGTTTTTACTTTTTTTGAAAAACAGCTTTTGCATTATGTTGGAGGTGACACACCTAAAAATAAAAGGGAATTCAAGAAAGCGCTCAAAAAAGCTAACCTGAAGAATGGTGACAACGCTGTTTACGCTGGCGAAGACCCGAACGAACGTGCTCAGGCTGAACTGGCCGGTATGCGGGTTGCGGGTCGTCCGGAAGATGCGTTAGCGGTTCTGCTTGCCAGGCACGTCCTATACGCTAAAATTTCCATACCGGCTGAACAACAGGCTAATGAATGGCATCAGGTATTACTCGATCACCAGGTAGAACCGCTTTATGTTACCGATGATAACGGCAAAACGGTGTACGCTATCGTACAGCAGGAGCAAATGGATATTCTTCGCAGTCACCCATTTCAATTTAGTGTTCAGCGGTTGGGAGAACTCGATGCTCCCTACACAACGGAACTCTATCTTTTACGGGATGTACCCTCTCCCCCTGATTCATCCGATCAGGCAACGGAAAAATACGCCCCAGGTTTTGAAAGCGGAGAAACCCAATCCTGGATTCTTGAAAAGACCCGGGAAACAGGCGTTGATGTCCTCTTCGTTGCGTTACCCATTGGTAATACCATTGAAAACCTGTCGCATTTTACCGGCAGTTCTGCCAGCCATCGTCACGGACACACGTTAAAATTAACCCCCCCTTCAACATCGTTACTTCAGCCCATCGGCTTCGGCCCTAATGCCTGGTCGCCTGACTGGTTAGTGGCAGATTCAGCGAGTGGTTTATTGGCCGAAACGTCAGCGCAAATATCCACCAGTGAAATTGAAACGCTGAAAAGTGAAATTACGGAAGCCCAGTTTACAGAATATATCGAACGGTATTCAGTAGAAATACCAAGTCGTCATATCCAGCACGCTGGCAACAGGCTGGCTGTAGAGAAACTGGTTGAGGATCTAAGTGCCATCCTGGGTAGCGAATTTGTCTCGACGGATCGTTTTGTTCATGAAGGCAGAATACTTAGCAATGTTACTGGAAAAATACCGGGAACAACACTGGAAATAATAGTGCTGAGCGCCCATCTGGATTCTACAGGAGCAGGTGATGAGCATTTTAGGCCAACTACCGATCCGGCACCGGGGGCCGATGACGATGCCAGTGGAATGGCAGCAGTACTTTTGGCGGCCAAAGCCATCAGGAAATTGACTGAAACAGCCGGACAGCCATCGCGAACCATTCACTTTGTTCTGTTCAACGCCGAAGAGCACGGTCTGGTAGGAAGCCGTTTCTATGCGAATAAGCAACGGGCTGCCCATGAACCCATTATTGCGGTATATCAGTTAGACATGATTGGGTTTGACCAAGTACCGCCATCACAGTTTGAAATTCATTTCGGTTTTGCCCCCAGAATAGAAATTCAGGAACGGTCTAGATTGTTGGCGAATCTCATAAGAAGAATTACTCCTCAGGTCGCACCGGCGCTTCCCAACCCAGAAGTCTTTCCCGCACATTCTTCCCAAGCGGACCCGGCCGACCGGCGGAGTGATCATGCCAGCTTTCAGATGGTCGGCTATGCTGCCTGTGTCATCTCCGAAGATTTTTTCCGTGGCTCAGACAATGGCTCTGGCGAATCAGACGGAAATCCGCATTACCACCAACCTACGGATAAAATAGAGGAGCTAAATGTAGGCTATGCCGTAAATATAGCCCGGGTAATCACCGCAACAATATGGATGAATGCGAATAAAGAAATTACTACTCTCACCAACACATTCAAAAACTCTAACCACTCAAAACTTACTATGCCTAAGAACTTTGATAGCCGCAACTTTAGCTTTAATCGAATTGAGAGTGGATCAGCTCTTCGAGATTCGGCAGCTAATTTAGTCAGTTCAATTATTGCTGAAGCTACCGTCAATAAGATGACAGGAATGCCTCGTTCATTTGGCAGCGCAGGCTCCGAATTGAAAACGCCCCTTTCCCTTTTACAGCGTGCCATCAAGGAAGTGCAAGGACAGCTGACTGGCTTCAGCGCGGAAGAACCAGCTGATTTTGTGCCTGATCCCCTAATTCTAGAAACGAGTGCCGGAACCAGGGTAGTGAACCTGCATCAACAGTACTTGGGAGTGCCTATTTTCCAAATGTCTCGTAACGTGCAATTTACGGCTTTTGGCGAAGCACCGGTCAGTGAAGGCGACAGCATTCCTCATCCATCAGGCTTCGATATAACTCCCGTTACAGATTTGTTAAAAGCAGTCGTATTATCTATCGAAAATTTACAGAGTGTAATCCAAGAGCCGGATCATGATCCATTTATGCTCCCTCCTGATCCGGATGCGTTCGGTGTAGTGAACGAAATGCAAATTGAGCCATCCGAACCGGTTGAGATAAAGCTTGATGGATACATTCCGAAAGTAGTTTACGCGTTTGCCGATCCGACGCGACATACGTTAATCGGCTGGCTCAAGGCATCCGATGATTCAGATGAAACACCGCAAATAGGGCCACTAGGATCATTTATACCTGTAAATTTAACCATTTTTTATCAAGGGTTTGATACGCGCTTAGGTTGGGAGATGCTGATTACCTTAGCGGGTCAAACCGATCAATACCGAATTATCTGGCCCGCCGATAATCCCGCAGCCTTGGAACCTCTATATCGCCAGCAAACGGCGAGAAGTGTACGTGCAACGGGTTTTATTTATCCTTTCAGTCCCAGACCCGGGGGAACACCCGCCCCTGTCAGTACTAAATTTCCGCTCGAGCTGGGCTTATACCCAGTTGACAGACAATTGTCAAAGCCTTCGGCCGACCCCTTGTTTCCGAGGGATTGGTGTGACGGCGAGGATGCTATCGGTAACGCAACCTTCGCTGTAAAAGGGAATACCATTGCTACCTTTCGTGGGACACGGAACGGCGACATAGTCAATTTCCAACCCAATGATCCATTCGGAGATGATCAAAAGGTGTTAAATATCTTCTATTTCTGCAATTATATGCATGACTTTTTTTATCTACTGGGTTTTGACGAAGCAAACGGAAATTTTCAACGTATAAACTTTACGGTTCAGGGCAATCCAAGTGACCCCGTAAAAGCGAAGGCTCATCCTGGCGTTGTGACTGGAACCGCAAATATGCTTACCCCGGCTGATGGAATAAGCCCTATAATGAATATGGGGTTGGTGGCGGGAAATCGCCATACCGCTTTTGATGCAGATGTTGTCTTCCATGAATTTTGTCATGGGGTTACTAATAGGCTGGTAGGTGGGCGGTTTAACACATCAGCCCTTGAGCAACTTCAGTCAGGTGGGATGGGTGAAGGATGGGGTGATTACTTTGCGTTAACCATTCAAAATTTTGATAAAGATGTTCAAACCGAAAGACGTGTAACTGGGGACTGGGTCACTAGTCGAAAAGCCGGTATTCGTGCTTTCCCTTACGGTCCCAGAAGCGCGAGTCATGAACCTGATGCGTCAAGAAGATTTCCAGATAGCTTTGGTAGTATTGGCACGGGACGATATAGCCAAGTACACAATATTGGCGAGATTTGGTGCGCTACGTTAATGCATGTAAACCGGATGATTGGTATTCGGATGGGTGATTATAAACGTGGTCATCAAATCGGCTGGCAGATAGTTGTAGACGGCCTAAAGTTAACACGTGGCAATCCAAGCTTTCTTGATGCCAGGAATGCGATTCTGAAAGCACTTGATGATTTAAAAACGGCCAATAAATTAACCACTTTCGATCATAAAAACGCACTTACTGGCGCTTGGATCGCCTTTGCAGAATTTGGCATGGGAACCAACGCCTTTTGTCCCAACGCTTCCCTACAAGACATACAGGAAAATTTTGATTTGCCGGTAGATCTGCAGGTAAGCGCTTAATACGCCTTACCCTCTCGTTTCTACCCCTAACAATAAGCAGGCATGCCCGTTGTTAGGGGTAAATCAAGCCGTGTATGATCAGGTATCCGTTCAATTCATTCCATTAACAGCATGAAGGTTCTTCCAAAAATAATCATTTCCGTTGAGGAAAGTGATTCATCACTAGGGTTCTACGAAACCTCCGGTAAGGAAATCGCCCGTATAAAAACCGGCTTCTGGCCACACGAGATCGCCGTCAGCCAGGATGAGACGACGGCATACGTCACCAATTTTGGAGTAAAGGACTACGACGAAACGATTGGTGTACCAGGATCCAGTATTTCGGTGATTGATATTCGGAACGCCTGTGAAATAAAACGGCTTTATACGTATACTAACGCCCGGGAGTACGAGAATTTCAAAGCGCCCCACGGCGTTAAGCTATCGCCGGATGGAAAAAGTCTGTACGTCAACGTCGAGGGAACTGATGAGGAAATGCTCATTTTTAACCTTGAATCACAGGATCCTTTTCCGCAAAGCTCGTTTAAGCTGGCATTGGGCACTGAACCGAAAGGGGTAACGTATAATTCCCGTCATTTTGATATCCAGGATGGCACTCATAATTTTATTTTTTCGGCCGATGGACGATATCTTTTTATAAGCGCCGGCCGGTTTGGCTTGTTTAAACTGAATGCCGTTACAGGAGAAGTAGTAAAAAAGATCTTGGAAGATCCGCAATCTCCCGTCCGTGGTCTTACATATAACATCCACGGGACGTTTCTGATCGTATCAGGCAAGGGCAAAATCTCCTTTGTTGATCCCGAAACATTCGAGGTGATCCGGGAAATTAAAGAATTGAATGTTAGTCAACTGTTATACGCTCAGCCCACACCTGATGGACGTTATATACTCGCTCCTGCGGTGTGGGAAAGCGTCGTTTTGGTGATCGACGTCCTGACCGGAAAAGTGGTCAAACGAATCATTACGGGTATTGACCCCATTCACATTGTATTTGACGAAGCGGCGTCAACGGCTTACGTTTCTCATGGCCGAAGTAATTTCATTCTGTCGATTGACCTCAACACTTTCACCATTAACGGAAAAATTGAAACGAAGGGAGGGCCAAACGGAATGGTCCTTGTCAGCTCCCATCCTATTCCAGCGAAAAAAACGATTACGTTCGGCGCTTGTCTTCCCCTGTCGGGACCAACCGCTACGGAAGGTCGCGAGATCCGCCTTGGGTACCAATTTTGGCAGGAGAAAACGAATGAAGCGGGGGGTATCCTCATCGGCGGTGCTGCATTCCTGGTCAACCTGGTAATACGGGACACTGAATCAAGAAGTCTAGGAGCGGGCGATCAGGAATTCATTCAGTCGCTTACCGAAGAGCTCATTCTGCATGAAAAAGTGGACTATCTTTTAGGCTCGTACCCAACGCCCCCGAACCTGTATATGGCGGAAGTAGCGCAACGCTATCGGATCCCGATGGTGACGGCCACCGGAGCCGGAGAAGTAATTTATACCAAGGGATATGAATATATACATGGCATTATGTCCCCAGCCAGAGTCTATTTATCCGGAACGATCGAGGTGCTGTTGACGGAACACGCCGATCACCCGCCATCATCCATTTTTTTTCTTTCCTGCGACGACCAAGCGGCCCGCGAGGATGCAATCAAAACTGCTGAATTTGCAAAAAATAGAGGTCTTAGGTTGATAGAAATAAAGGAGGTAAACAATTGTACGAGGCTATCTGAGGGCGTTTATGTCTATCCCCACAACCTAATTCAATTTGACGAAATAATCGCCGCAGTGAAGGTAGCACTCCCCGATCTGTTTTTTAATACCGGACACCTCGCCGAAAGTCAGTCTATTCTTCAGTCGATTATCGAGGCTGATTTTGCCCCAAAGGGGCTTGCCTTTAGCGTTGGCCCTTCCATTCCGGCATTTCGGAATACCTTTGGCGATCAGTCAAAATTCCTCTTTGGAAGCGCGCAATGGAACGAGCATACCTCACTTATCGGGTATGACGAATTTGAAACGCCCGCCAATTTTGCGGATCGCTTTTTGAAGCGTTTCTCCATGCCCGCCTCCTATTTTTCCGCCGGCGGATATGCCTGCGGAATTGTATTCCGGCAAGCTCTCATCGCTGCCAGAACCACCGACCGGGAGTCAGTTAACAACATCCTGAAGCAAACCGATCTTGAGACTTTCTTTGGGTCGATCAAATTGGATCACCGGGGCCTCAACGACAGCAAACCCATCATTACGGTACAGATTCAGGATTTACCTACCAAGCCCAACTCGGAAGTACCGATCTACCCAAAGAACCTGTCCGGAAAATTTAAAAGCGTCTATCCTTTCCCGGGCTGGCAACGGACAACCTATTCTTCTGACAACTAACCTGACCCTACATCGTATGCTGGATACCATTGACCAAACAATCTCCCGAATCGAAAAACTGAACGGGGATAAAAAAGGAAAGAAAATCGCAATCGTCGGTGCCGGAATGGCGGGCTTGACGGCGGCGTATGAATTGTCGCGAATGGGCCACGAGGTGGTCATCTTTGAAGCAAGCGAACGAGTCGGCGGCCGCGCCTTTACGGCCCGGCATAATGATCAGTATCATGAGTACGGTGCTATGCGTTTCCCAAAGGAACACGACCATACACGATATTACGCCACCCTATGCGGCCTTCACTTTGCAACCTTTATCAATCATCACGGAGACGAGGACACATTTTATTTTATCAAAGGTATCCGGTGCCGGCAGTCAGAATGGAATAGTAAACTCATTGCTGAACTCCGACTTTCCGAAAACGAGCTAAAGATTATCCATGAAGGGCCAATCGAGCCGGGAAAAGGCCCTCAACTGCTGAACCTATTGGCTTTCCCGTTGGAAAATACAATCCGGGAAATTGAAAATAACGAGTTTGATCTCCGTGCTATTCTGGGCAAAGGCCCTATGACTCACCGAATCCGCGAGTTTGATAAGATGTCGCTCGGACAATATTTGCGTACTTATCTTGATACACCGGATGCCCTTGAACTGATCGGCACCATAACCGGCTTGGAAGATTTTTATGACCGGGCCGTATCTATGTTTATCCGGGAAGAATTTGTGGCTCGCGATCGACTAAAGACACAGGGGATTGATCCGGGAATGGATGAGATCGTAGGAGGAACCGATCTGCTGTCGAAAATCCTAGCGGAGAAGGTTTCCGATCAGGGAGTGACCATCCACCTTAAACACGAGGTCTTTGCCATCAATAACCAAGGAAATCATATACGGCTTGAAGTGCGGAAAAGGGGGCGAGATGAAAATCAGGAAGAGCTGGCGTATGACTTTCCATTTGTCATCTGTACCGCTCCTTTTCCAGTGGTAAGAAGGATGAAACTAACTGGCGTCAGCGACGGCAAGCGGCGTGCCATTCGAAATATATCGTATGCCTCTTCGACCAAGGTGTTGATATTTACCAGCAACCGATTCTGGGAAAATACTACTTATAGAATCAAAGGAGGGGCCTCCCAATTCGATTTAGTTAACAGTCAGCTCTACTATCCTTCCTATAACGCCCCGATGAACAAGGCGCTGCCAAGTCAGATGAAGGCCTCTTTCCTGCAGATTAATACCGTTGATAAAGGAGTGAGCCAGGCAAAGCCGGAAAAACCCGGTGTGCTGGTAGGCAGCTACTGCTGGGGACCTGACGCAGTCAGACTAGGGGCGTTGCCGTCGAAAGAGCGGGAAAAACTCGTAGTTGACTGTGTTGCTACCGTACATCCGGAAATACTTGAACCTGGAATGGTTCAGAAAACGGCGTCCATCTGCTGGGATACCGCTCCTTGGGCCGGCGGGGCGTTCTCATTCATGAAACCAGGGGAACTACCTCTCTATTATGAAGATGCCATCAAACCTGAAGGCAATCTTCTGTTCGCTGGCGAACATTGTTCGATCGACAACGGCTGGATACAGGGCGCCATTACTTCATCGCTTAGTGCGGTCAGACACATTGTTCAACAAGCTTAGCGTCCACCAATGAAACTTGGGGTTCTTTTGCCGAATCATACCTTTTTCGTCACTAAGGTAGTCGCTATTGGATAAAGTATTGATAATCAATTACCTAATCTCAAAAGGTAGCTTTACAGGGCAGAGGTACTATTTTCGATAGACTATTTTTTTATCTCTAATTTTTAAACTTAATCTGGATTCATAAACCGATAATCAATTGGTGATCAGTTGGATTGATTTACTGGACTTTCTAGGATTAAACTCATCCGTTCCATCTATGTCCGAAAATTTCGGTCAAACGATGAAAAATGTACGATTCGGCAAAGCAACCCTAGAGGGGGTTGACCAGGTACCCTCTACCATGAGCAGTAGCCAGGCAAAAGCCGGTGGTTTAGCATCGTTTATTATGTTAAAAATGAATCAAATCAGCAAAAAATAGTTTAATATGAAATTCATACTGAAAATAAACGGGTCGAAACTAGAAAAGGCGGCGTATGTGGGCTGGACGCCTGTAAAATGTATGCTTACCGTGGAGGACTACGAGGGGCAAAACCATATGCCGGTTACCATTACCACCGGCCACTATGGCAAAAAGGGCCGTTTGTCTCTTTTTGATAGCAACGCCACTTCTTGTAACCCCATTGAAAAACTTGAGCACGATTTTCAGACCCAAGGTGAATTTTCTTTCTATATAGCTGGCCAATATCCGAATGCAAGTGAAGGAGAGAAAGACACTTTTATACAAGTAGAAAGTTCTGCAAATTTAGTGCCTGTTCACACTACAAAAGTAATGGTTAGGGTAAGAAAAAATGCAAATAACTTGACTGACGATGAGATAAACATATTCTTGGAAAGCTTTGTCAGACTAAATACTACTTCAGCAAAAAATAATTACGAAGGTAATTACACAGCC
>NZ_JBGSXF010000767.1:0-5450 GCF_041751555.1 Persicitalea sp.
TCAAATACCGCCGACTGCGTGTCGGAAATATTGGATTTAGCACCGGTGTTTACGTAAATACCACCCTGCGAGCTAATTTTGGTCGGCCAGCCTAAGTCCAGCATCCAGCGCACTGTGTCGAGCATGTGTACGCACATGTCCCCCGTAATGCCATTGCCATACTCCATGAAGGCCCGCCACCAGCGAATGTGCGGCAGTCCGTCGTAAGGTCGCAGTGGTGCGGGGCCCGTCCATTTTTCGTAATCTAGGAAAGCAGGTACTTCTTGCAAAGGTGGGTTGTCGCCGTTGCGCATGTGGAAATAGCAGCACATCTCGACGTGGGCGATTTTGCCCAACAGCCCGGCGTCTACGATGTCCCGCTTAGCGTCGATCAGGTGCGGGGTACTTTTGCGCTGCGTGCCTACCTGAACCACCTTATTGTACTTGCGGGCGGCGGCGACCATCGCTTCGCCTTCCATTACGTCCACGCTAATGGGCTTTTGCACGTACACGTGCGCTCCGGCTTTCACGGCGTCGATCATTTGGAGCGCGTGCCAATGGTCAGGTGTCCCGATCAGTACGATGTCTAGCTCATTCTCCTTGAGCATCTTCTCGTAGTCGTTGTACACCTTTGGTACTTTGCCCGACTTCTGCCGCTGACTCACTAGTTTGGCGGCTTCTTCGCGGTGATTTTTATCCACGTCACAAATCGCCAGCACCTCCACGGGAGCGACCTGAATCAGTTTGAACAAATCACTCGTCCCGTACCAGCCCGCGCCAATCAGCGCAACGCGGTAAGGCTTGGCGGGATTGATGATGTCCATGCCTTGTGCCCCGAGGGCGGTCAGGGCCAGCGTAGCCGAGGCACCTTGCAGGAAGCGGCGGCGGTTGATGTTGAAATTGTCCATTTTAGATTCTAGATTTAGAAATAAGGTTGAATTGCAGGATTTTGACGTAATCAACCAAGATGATCCGTCTGTTTCTTTGGAAGATAAAGTCCGAATCGACCAAAAATTACTTTCGTTACTATCTCGATAATAATTTTTTTAATTGGTCGAGAGAATAAACATAAGGGCCTAATCTAACGACAAAGAGGGGCAGACCCATAGGTTCACCCCTCTTTTTGTATTTTGTTTGTCCTTTCTAAGTGGATTGGTCGGACTCGCGCACGGACAGGCGACCTTCCTAAACCAAATCATCAAAATGAATTGGTAAGTGATTTACCCGCTTCCCAGTAGCGTGGTAAACGGCGTTGGCGATAGCCGGGGCCATGCCCACGATGCCAATCTCGCCAAGGCCTTTAGCGCCCAAAGGATTCACAATATCGTCGTGCTCTTCCACAAATATGGCGTCCAAGTCGTAGATGTCAGCGTGAACAGGCAGGTGGTACTCGGCCAGGTTCTCGTTCATGTATTTACCAAAACGATGGTCGCTGATGGTTTCCTCACGCAGGGCTTTACTAATCCCCCAAATCATCGAACCGACAATTTGGCTTTTGGCCGTTTTGGGATTGATGATCTTACCAGCCGCCACGGCAGTAAGGGCGCGGGTAACGTTGACCATCCCCAATTCTTCATCTACTTCTACTTCCACGAAGGCCGCCGCATGGGCAGCACGGGTGTATTTTTTTAGTTTAAAAACATTGGGAATCGAAGTAGTGCTGGCCTTGATGGCTCGGCCACTGTTTTCGGCAATCAGGTCAGCAAAGGAAACCGAAATTGCCGGGCTATCGCTGAGAACGATCCGGTCTTTCTCGAACCTAATAGTACCCTCATTATCCTCAGACAATGAATAGTTTTCCATCGTCGCAGCTTTCTGAATCAGCTTTTTTCGCAACGACTGGCAAGCTTTCACCACTGCCGAACCTACTGATGACACTGTGAAGGAACCTCCTTCGATGGGAGCAAAGGCCATATCGCTGTCGCCGTAATCAAAGGTCACATCCTCGATCGAAAGACCGAATTCGTCCGCCGCGATTTGCGTCATCACCGTAAAAGTACCTGTGCCAATGTCTGATACGGCACAATTCACTTTCAGCTTTCCATCTTTGTTAAGTTCCGCCTCGGCGCGGGAAGGTACCGTCATGGCATCCCAAATCCCGGTTGCCATGCCGTAACCGACCAATTTGTTACCACGCTTCATACTACGCGGCTCTGGCTTGCGCGCCGACCAGCCAAATTTCTCGGCTCCTTGTCGGTAGCATTCGCGTAGTTCTTTACTGGAAAAAGGCTTGTCTTCGGCCATATCCCGCTCGGCATAGTTGATGAGCCGCAGTTCCAGCGGGTCGATGCCCAACTTGTATGAAAGCTCGTCCATCGCGCTTTCGATGGCATGTACTCCCGTGCTGCCGCCCGGCGCGCGCATATCGAGCGGACTGTACACGTCCAAAGGCACGAGTTGGTATTCCAGGAGCGTGTTTTCAGCGGGATACAGCATGTTCGACCAGTTCACAACTACCTCGGTGTAATCCTCAAACTGCGAAGTCTCGGCAATAGCTGCGTGATTCATGGCCGTCACTTTACCATTTTTATCCGCCCCCAGACGCACCCGCTGCAAGGTAGGCGGACGGTGGCCGAAGCTGAACATCTGCTCCCGATCCAGCGTCACCCGAACAGATCGTTTTAGTTCTATGGCCGCCATTACCGACATAAACAATTGGTACTGTGGCCGCAGGCCTGAGCCAAATGCCCCGCCGACGTAAGGTGCTATCACCCGTACATCGCTGAAACTTAGTCCAAATACATTGCAGGCGTACAGTTGGCTATTAACCGTTCCCTGGGTTTTGTCAAAAATCGTCAGTTTGCCGCCTCGCTCATAGAAAGTGGTAGTGGCGTGCATTTCCATTGGATTGTGGTGTTCGGTACCGTGCCAGTACGCCGAGGACACCTGCACATCTGATTCCTCAAAGGCTTTTTCGAAATCGCCTTTGGGCTTGGGCGGAAGCGGTTTGAGCATCGTGGCCAACCCCATCTTGGGATCGCGGGCGTATTCGATGTTCTTTTTCAAGTCAGAGTCGAATTCCTCCGCCTCGTATTCCACTTTGAGAATTGAAGCCGCGTAACGCGCCGTTTCGAAAGTCTCAGCCACTACCAGCGCAATCGGCTGGGCGTAGTACTTCACTTCATCGTCGTACAGGGGCCGAAAAGGTGAGCCCGGCGGCGCATCCATATCGGAGTACTGTATGTCGAACCAGGCCAACGACGGACGATTCTCGTGGGTGAAGATTTCCACTACCCCCGGAATTTTCATAGCCGAACCTGTGTCGATCGACAGAATTTTTCCGCGAACGATGGTGCTGTTCACAACGTATCCGTACAGTAATCCTTCAAGATTAAACTCTCCGGCGTATTTGGCCGCACCCGTCACTTTCAAGTGACCTTCCAGGCGGCTAATGGGTTGTCCTATTTGTGGCATATTCAATTTTGAATGAGTGAATGATAGAATGAGTGAATAAAGAATGAAATCAAGATTCACCGCGCGGGCGGCTTATTCTATCATTCACTCATTCTATCATTCAAAATTAGTTAGGTACCGCTCCCGGTAGTTGGGTTTCGCTTGGGTTCAAGGCCATCATGCCATTGCGGATGATGGCTTTTTTAGACATATCGATTTTGAAGGCGTTGTCTTTGTAGCCCTTGGCACCCTGAATAATAATTTCGGCGGCAGCGGCGAAGTTTTCCGATATGGCCGTTTTACCTTTCAAAAATTCTTCGCCTTCCTTCACCCGCCACGGCTTATGGGCGACGCCGCCCAAGGCTATTCGCGCTGACTTGATCGTGTCACCTTCCAGTTCCAGTCCCGTAGCTACTGATATCATAGCGAAAGCGTAAGAATTACGGTCGCGGATTTTGAGGTAGGAGTAGTTTTTGGCAAAGCCCTGGGCGGGCAGGTCGAGGCTGGTAATGATTTCACCTTTTTGTAAATTATTGTCGAGCTGCGGCGTGTCACCGGGCAGGCGATGGAAATCCTCAAAAGCCAGACTACGGGTACCGTTGGGGCCTTCGATGTTGACTACGGCTTCCAAAGCTGCCAGTGCGATGCACATATCCGACGGGAACACGGCGATACAAGCTTTGTTATCAGGCGCATGGGTCGCACCCAGAATCGCCATCATCCGGTTGTAGCCGCCCAGTGCAGAGCAACCCGATCCCGGTTCACGTTTGTTACAGGGCGTATTGATATCGTAAAAATAGTAGCAGCGCGTCCGTTGCAACAGATTACCACCGTTGGTGGCCATGTTACGGATCTGCCCTGACGCCCCCGCCAGGATGGCTCGGGAGAGGAGAGGATATTTTTCCTCAATCAGGGGATGATAGGCCGTAGTGGCGTTGGTAATAAAAGCGCTCAACCGCACTCCGCCGTCGGCATTTTCTGTGATGTCGTCCCGACTTGGCAAATGGTTGAGATCTATCAGGGCATCGGCTTCAGTCACATTGTACTTCATCAAGTCGATGAGGTTGGTACCGCCCGCCACGTAAGCGCTATCGGGTTTTACGCCCTGAGCGATTGCCGTTCGAATATCATCGGCTCGAGTATAGCTGAAATTGTTCATAAATGGTTTTTAATGATTTACTTCCATAATGGCGTCCAAAATATTGACGTTCGCACCACAGCGGCACAGATTACCACTCATCAGATCGGCGACCTCGGCGCGGGTAGTTGGTTTTGCTTCCTGCATCATGCCAATGGCACTACATATCTGGCCGGGGGTGCAATAGCCGCACTGAAAGGCATCGTGTTCAATAAAGGCTTTTTGGAGTGGGTGCAGTTCATCGTCATTGGGGGCGATGCCTTCAATGGTTGTGATCTCGGCACCCTCTTTCATGGCGGCCAGGGTCAGACAACTGAGGATGCGCTTGCCGTCACAGATTACCGTACAGGCCCCACACTGGCCATGATCGCAGCCTTTTTTAGTTCCGGTCAGACCGATGTATTCACGTAATGCGTCGAGCAAACTCACCCAGGGCAGGATATTAAGTTCACGCGGTTTGCCATTGACGGTGAGCGTCACTTTCTTCGAATCGAAGCTACGCTGGGTTTCAGGAAGCAGCGGTGCATTTTCTGTAAGCATGGTGGAGTATTTTTATTTATTGTGTGCCAGGACTTTGTCAAAACTTTTAACAGCCGATAACAGAACCGTACCAGAAAAGGCAGGCTGATGTAATCATTGGTGGGTATTGAGCACAAAGATGGATTACTTGCTTTCGACGTATTTCTTGAAGTTGTCCAGAATCGCTTGCCAGCCTTCCTTCTGGGTTTCCACCGGATTGTCAGTTTCCGGTTCAAAGGTTTCCCTCACCGTAGTCTGACCCTCGCTTTCCTCAAAAGCGACCGAAACTTTCCGATCGTCAATTAGGGCGTATTCGAGTAGTTCCTTCTCCTCTATTTTTTTGTAAGTGCCGGAGAAGTCGAAGCCGAAGCTGCCATCGCGCGCTTCCATGCGGAAGAGGAATTCGCCGCCTTCCTTTAAA
>NZ_JBGSXF010000768.1:0-6790 GCF_041751555.1 Persicitalea sp.
CAAAAACCGGGTGATCGATCATTATCGGCAAACGACTCACGTGCGCCTGGATTCCATGATCGAATTGCCGGCCGCTGTCGCTTACCCACTGTTTTTGGAAGAACTGGAATCGGCACTCGGCGATGCCATGGCGCAATTACCCGAAAAAGCACAGCAAATATTTCATCTAAAAAGGTTCGAGGCCAAGACTACTCGAGAAATAGCCGAACAACTCGCTATCCCCGAACGGACAGTCGAGTATCACTTCACCCAAGCCACCCGCACGCTCAGAACCTTGCTGAGTGGTTTTATTTCTCTTTTGATCTGGGTATTTTCGACTAGTACTTTTTAAAGTAATATCAGCCAATTACTTTCTTTCTGTATAAATTTTCCGCGAAAAGGCGTAATCTATTGCGGACATTTCCTTTTCCTCCGTCGTATAGGCAGAGGAACATTAAACTCCTATGAGCAAGCAGCATTTCCGTACTCTACTAAAACGCTACCGAACCGACGAATGCACTCCGCAAGAGAGGCATTTGGTAGAAAAATGGTTTTACATGCTAGACGGAGAAACCCCAATCCGTACAGATGGGGAAAGCCGGCAACTCGAAGATAAGATTTGGCGGGCCATTCAGCAAAAACAGGACGTGGCTCAACGCCCTATCCATACTCATCCCGCAGCGCGCCGCTGGTGGCTGTCTGCGGCAGCGGCGGTCGTCGTACTGGGCTTGGGCTGGTTTACTTACCTGAATTTAAACTCAAATTCAGAAACCATTTTGACAAGCAATGGCCCTGCCGTGTCGTCTCCGGCGGGTACGCTCATACGTCTGAACGATACCGCCCAGGCCATGGAACTCACCCTGAGTGACGGCTCGCGGGTTACGCTGGCGCCGCGCAGCAGTGTAGAGTATCCGGCAAAATTTGAAAGTACTCGGCGCGAAGTGACCCTGCATGGTGAAGCTTTGTTTCAGGTAACTCGTAACCCGCAGCAACCTTTCTACGTCAATGCCGGGGAGGTAACTACTAAGGTACTGGGAACCAGCTTCCGTATCCAAACGGGGGAAGAAAATAGTTCGGTACAGGTATCGGTGCTGACGGGCAAAGTCTCTGTCTTCCAACGTGATTTGCCAGACGCACCCACAAAGGATAAAATTAAAAACGGCGTGATTCTAACGCCCAATCAGCGGGTATTGTATTCCCAGGCCAGTCACTCTTTCGAAACAAGCCTGGTGGAGCAGCCGATGGTCGTCGCTGCGGAGAGTGGCGCTTCCGTTGCAAGTACTTCGGACGTAGCCTTCGACTTTGAAGACGCCTCAATGGCAACGGTCTTAGGGAAATTAGAGAAAGCCTACGGGATCGAGATTATTTTGGAAAACGAGGAGTTGGGCAACTGCCTCTTCACCGCCAATATCACGGAGCAGCCACTTTTTACAAAGCTGGATCTGCTTTGTGCAGCCTTGAACTCCACGTACGAAGTGCGTGGGACAAAGATTTTGATTATGGGCAGCGGTTGTCGCTAACCCAAAAAAGAGCCGGAAGTGTTGCGAGCACTTCCGACTCCTGAGTAGTACCCTTTCTGAAACCTGGTCGGGTTTCCACCCTTACGGATGGACGAGAGGGCGTTTTGTCAAATTTTTTCAAACCCAACAAAAACAATCAAATGTAATGAAAAAACCACTACGAGCGCGAACGCTGCTGCAACGCATTATGCGGATCACCCTGCTACAAACCATTTTGATTGGCCTTACTCTCTCGCTGGGTTATGCCCATGATGCCCACACCCAGGGGCTGCTCGACCAGGCCGTTTCGGTGAAATTTAAGAATACCGAATTACGCAAAGTCCTGTCCAAGATCGAGGATGAGGTCAATGTCAAATTTGTGTACAGTTCCACAGTCATTCAGCCCGATCGCCGGGTGAGTGTGCGTGCCAATCAGAGCAAACTTTCAGAAGTGCTGACGCAGGTTTTGGAACCGCTCGATATAACATATCGGGTTATCGGCGGACAGATTATGCTGACGCGGTTGGGGGCTGAGACTTCGTCTATCATTGCCAAAGTAAAAGTCGAAGCGGTAGTGGCGCAAACAGTCAGGGGAACCGTTAAGGACGAAAATGGTGGATTATTACCGGGCGTAAGTGTAATCTTGAAAGGTACTCAGCGTGGTACCACGACCGACACCGATGGGGAATTTGTGCTGGAAGTTCCTGATGCAACCTCCGTCCTGGTTTTCAGTTTTGTGGGTTATTCAAGTCAGGAAGTTATAGTTGGTACCCAGTCCAATCTCACTATTTCACTTGTTCCCGAAAGCAAAGCTCTCAACGAGGTGGTCGTCATCGGTTACGGGAGCGTCAAGCGAAAAGACCTGACCGGAGCCGTTTCGCAAATCGATACCAAGGACATCGACGCCTTTCCGGTATCCGACGTGCAGCAGGCGCTCAGGGGTCGGGCACCAGGCGTGCGCGTTATCCAAAGTTCGGGGCAACCGGGCGCTTCGGTACAGGTGCAGGTACGCGGCGGCAACTCTTTTTTGGGCAATAACAACCCGCTCTACGTCGTCGATGGTTTCCCGCTCACGGGTGGGATCGACTTCCTTAATCCCTCCGACATCGCTACAATGGACATTTTGAAAGATGCCTCGGCTACGGCCATTTACGGAGCACGAGGTGCCAACGGCGTGGTGATCATCACTACTCGGCAAGGCAAGGCCGGCCGAAGCCGGATAAGCTTTGATAGCTATTATGGTTTTCAAAGTGCGTCCAGGCGTTTTGACTTGCTCAATGCCCAGCAGTACGCCGAGGTAGCCAACGAGCAGTTGACCAACGATGGCAAACCCGCTCAGTTTACGGGTTCCGACTTCGCCAATACCGATTGGCAGGACGAGATTTTTCAGACGGCTCCTATTCAGAACCATGTAATAACCTTTTCGGGCGGCAATGAGAAAACCCGCTATTCCGTGTCGGGCAACTACTTTAAGCAGGATGGTATCATCCTCAATTCAGGAACCGACCGGGGTTCGTTTCGCTTTGGTTTGGATCAAAACGTGAGCGACCGCTTCTCTTTCTCGACGCATTTTGTGGGGTCAAGATTCACTTTTGATAACAATGGCGCCAACAACGGACACCGAGGCAACAACATCCTGTCGTCCGCTATCGTGTCGCCCCCAACTGTGCCTGTGCGAGACGGAGACGACAACTACGCCAACGTAGCCCCGTATGCGTTCAGTCCCAACGTATTGCAGCACCCGCTTTTGTTTGCCGACATCCTCAACCAGCGCAAGCGTACCAGTTTGCTGGCCGATTTCTCCGCTACATTCACCATCATGGAGGGGTTGACTTTCAAAACCCTGTTAGGTACCGAGCAAGCTTTCGATGAGGGGAATTTTTACTCTCCTACCACGCTGAAGTTGTCGTCGGCCAATGGAAACGCTGGTTCATCGTTCGGGCGGGATGTGTCGTTTCTGAACGAAAATATTTTGTCCTACACCAAGGCATTTGACAAGTCTGTTCTGAACGCGGTAGCGGGCTTTACCTGGCAAAACCAAACGAGCTACGATAATAGTCAGGGAGGAAGCGGTTTTCTGAACGACATTCTACAAAACAATAACCTTGGCGCTGCCGAAGTCACGAACCCCAACAATTCAAATTACAGCCAATGGGCGTTGCTTTCCTGGTTGGGTAGGGTCAACTATTCCCTGGCAGATAAATTCATCTTTACGGTAAGCGCGCGGGCCGATGGCTCTTCGCGCTTTGGAGCCAATAATAAATGGGGCTTCTTCCCGTCGGGAGCGGTGGCTTACAAACTTTCCGAAGAGCAATTTATTAGAAATATAAAGGCGATTTCGAGCCTGAAATTGCGCCTAAGCTACGGCACCACGGGCAGTACTACGCTATCTCCTTTCCAGTCGCTCAACCGGCTCGGCGTGCAGCGAGCTACATTTGGCAAGACCGATCTGATCGGCTACGCACCCGTTGCCCTACCCAATGACAATTTGAAGTGGGAAACCACCGCTCAGCTCGATATCGGTTTGGATGCGGGTCTATTCAATGAAAGGCTACGTCTGACGCTGGACTATTACCGCAAGTCCACGACCGATCTGCTGGCTAGGGTAACGCTGCCGGGATCAGCGGGCTTCAACTCAATTACGACAAACTTGGGCGAGATTCAGAACGCCGGCTTTGAATTAGGAATCGGAGCCGATATTATAGACAGGGCAGTGAAGTGGGATGTTTTCGCTCAAATGTCTACCAACCGTAATAAAGTCATCGATATTGGGGGTAGCGACATTTTCGGTAGCGGTATCAGTCTGCCCTTTGGTTCGGCCATCAACATTGCGCGAGAGGGTCAGCCACTCGGACTTTTTTATGGCTTTAAGGAAGACGGGTTGGACGAAAAGGGGCGAATCAAGTACGTAGACCTCAACAACGACGGGGCAATCACAAACAGCGATCAAACCATCATCGGCAACCCGTATCCCGACTTCATTTTCAGCATCAATAACAACCTCAGCTATAAAAATTTCGAGTTGAACGTATTTTTAGAGGGCGTGCAGGGCAGTAATCTATTCTTTGCTACCGGCGGCTCGATCAGCAACTCGTTTAACACTGGGGAAAACCAACTGGTGGATGTGTACAACAACCGCTGGCGGCCCGGTAGCCCGGATCCCAACGCGCTATATCCCAAACTAAGCACGAGCTCTACCTTCCGCGTATCGGATCGGTTTGTGAAAGACGGCTCGTATCTGCGACTCAAAAATGTGCGGCTGGCGTACAATCTCCCAATCACCAGCCTGAACGTGAAGTGGATTCAGAGTATTCAGCTATACGCCAGCGCTCAGAATCTGCTGACGATCACAAAATATCCCGGCCTTGATCCCGAAGTCAACACCCGTTCTGGAACGGGCGACCTACGCATCGGTATCGATGAGACCGGATACCCGGCGGCCAGAACCCTGACCTTCGGCCTAAAAGCGGGCTTTTAATCATCATTTTTTCTAAAAAAACTCTTTATGAAACGGATATTGATAATCGTATTATTAAGCTGTGTTTTCTTCCAGTGTGAGGATGCCCTGGTAGAATCGCCCAAAAGTTTTATTGCCAAAACCAATTTTTATAAAAACGCCGACGACGCCAATGCTGCCCTGACCGCCGTTTATGGCTCGCTTGGCAACGGTTTTTTTCCATCTATCTGGTTCATGTCGCTGGTCGAGAACCGGGCCGACTACTCCAATGGACGCGGAAGCCAACAAACCATCAGCGTTTATGACCAGCCTCTGGACAACACCAACCAATCAAGGGCCTTCGGGGCCTGGAACGACCTGTACCGAGGCATCAACCGCGCCAATACCGTGTTGGACAATGTCCCGGGTATTCAAATGGACGAAAAGCTGAAAAAGCAGATTCTGGCTGAGGCAAAATTCATGCGGGCGTACTTTTACAGCAATCTGGTCAAATACTGGAGCGGCGTACCGATCAGGCAAAAAGAACTTACTGATCTCTCCCAGATACCAATTGCGAGAAGTTCAGCCAAGGAGGTCTGGGACTTTATTAAAGCCGACCTCAATGCCGCTATTCCCGATTTAGCGCCCGCTTTTCCGGCTAATTTGAGCGGAAGGGCGACCTCCTGGGCTGCCAAAATGCTGCTCGCCGACGCCTACCTGACTACCGAGGAATGGGCCAAAGCCCGCGACCTGGCCGACGATGTCATCAAAAACGGCCCCTTCAAACTAATCGAAGTGAAACAGCCGGACGATTTCATGAACAAAATGTACGGCCCAGGTGTGGTTACGTACGAGGAAGACATCTGGTCGATTCACCACACGCCCACCAATGGCAACAGTATCCCTAACTTCCTTCACCGCTCAGTCGGAGGAATTTCGTTGGGTTCCGGCGGGGTGTTCGCCTGGTTGCCAGTCATGACATCTTTCATCGGTACTTGGGATAAAAAGGATTTGCGTCAGCAGTACAACACCTACAGTTATTTGGTGAAGGCTCCTGGCGATACGGTTTTCCTGCCCCAGCCCAGTCCCCTTTTTAAGAAGTACCAGGATAGAGATGCTGCCTGTGGTAGTTGTCATTCGAATAATATCCCCGTTTTCCGCCTAGCTGAAGCCTACCTGGTGTACGCTGAGGCAGTAAGTCAGGCTGAGTCGGCCCCCTCGGTTCTGGCCACAGAGCGCTTGAATATCGTGCGCCGCCGTGCCTACGGACTACCGTTGAATGCTAAGGCGAATGTCGATACCCCAATGGGCTTGTCGCAAAAAGCCTTCCGCGACGTGGTGATCCAGGAGCGTGCCTACGAATTTGTGATGGAAATGAAGCGCTGGAATGACCTCCTGCGCACGGGTACCGCCGCCGAAAAAGTCAAAGCCACGGGCAAGGCTTGGAGCGATGTAAGCCTTCTGTTCCCAATTCCGGTGGATGAAATAAACAACAACTCCGCCATGACGCAAGCCGATCAAAACCCCGGTTATTGATACTATCAGGGTCGAAGTACAACAGATGGGGAGCCAAGTAGAAGTCGTTTGCATTAGCTTTTTGTTTGATTAAAGATTCAATATCCTGATTTTGAGTCATACAATAAAGTCCAATATCTGCTCATGAAAAAAAGTATCATCCTTCTGCTCAGCGTAATCTTCCTGTCGTGCAGCAGCAACAAACCCATCCAGAACAAAAACGAAGTCGATCTAGTCGTCTACGGCGGCACCTCGGCGGGTATCGCCGCCGCCATCGAAGCCAAGCGGATGGGAAAGTCCGTCGTCCTGATCGAGCCGACTTCCCGCGTCGGCGGACTGACCACGGGCGGTCTGGGCCAAA
>NZ_JBGSXF010000769.1:0-5901 GCF_041751555.1 Persicitalea sp.
GACGGGTTCGGACGAGCGGGCCTGGTACACACGCGACCATTACAATTCGTTCGTTGAGGTGAAGAAGAAGGCTGTTTTGGAACAATAGGCTCTTACCCGTATGGAAATCACGCCGCTGTTGGCGCACTGTACTCGTACGCAACAAGACGGCCCTGAATTTGTCTCAACAGTGTTGAGACAAATTTTCCGAACAATTATTTTTGGTAGTGTAACAGAATGTATGCTATTTAACTTGCTTACCTTGAGTGTTTTGTAAATTAGATTCCTTTTTTTGATATGCTTTCGTCCTAGGGGGCGTGCCGTTCTCAAAACCTCAATTCTAATGGGTCGTGGATAAGGCAATAAAATACATAACCTATTGAATTTTAAAATTTTAAGAGCAGCATACATTTTAATACACTACCTTATTTTTTAGTTTCGCCCGCCGAAACCTTTACCGGGGAAGAAATGTATTCTAAATTGCCCACAATAAAGCCTCCTCGTCCCAAGTCCTGCCCACTTTTTCTCAACAATGAAAAATAACCACTTCCTCTTCATAAACGCCGACACCGACCCAGCTGAGTTTTTCCCCGGCTGGCGTATTGCCCGCATCGACGGCAAAGACGCGCCCTCGATCAAGACGTTTTATAATCAGATTGCCGAAGCCCTCGACTTTCCCGACTACTTCGGGTACAACCTCGATTCGCTGGATGAGATGCTGAACGACCTGCAATGGATAAAAGAGGAGAAAATCGTCATTTTTATCACTAACAGCGCCGAATGGCTGGTGCGTGAGAAAACCAACGAGCGCCTGCCAGTGCTGATTGACCTGCTGGAGGCCACCGCCGAGGACTGGAAATGGCTGGACGAGGACGAGGACAGCGACTTGAAGAAGAAAGAACTCCGCATCCTCTTCGAGGACAGCCCCCGCATCCGCAAATTGCTCGAAGAGCAGGAAATTCCGTTCGGGATAGTGGATTAAGGAAAAGGGTTAATGGTTAACGGTCAAACGACGTTCTACGCCAATCTTTTGATACAGCAACCTCTGAGAATATAGCTGCCGCAAACCGTTGACCCTTAACCGTTAACCGTTAACCGATTCATATCCCGCTTCCACTGAAAATACCCCATCGCGGCCAGGATCAAAAACACAGCGTAGAGCAAAGCGGTTAGGTGCAGGTCTTTGTAAATGTACATTCCTACGTAGCAGGTGTCGGCTACGATCCAGAGTATCCAGTTTTCAAGATACTTTCGGGCCATCATCCACTGACCCAGAAGACTGGCGGCTGTTAGGCCCGAATCCACGTAACTGAGGCTGGCGTCGGTGTAGGTATTGAGCAGAAAACCCCACAGTAGCGTCGCGGCCACGAACAGGCCGAAGAAAAGTCCGTAGAGTTTGGCGGGTGTCCGGCTTACGGGCAGTGGGTTATTGTTTTTGCCGCCGTAGAGCCACGCCCACCAGCCGTAGATGCTGGTAAAAAAGTAGTAGCCCTGCAAGCCCGTGTCGGCGTAGAGCCGCGCGTCCAGAAAAACGAAGGCATAAAGTACTGCGTTAATAATCCCAAAAAACCAGCCCCAGACGTTTTGCTGCGTATTAAGATAGACGCAGATGGCTCCCGTCACGAAGCCCAGAATTTCCAGCGGTGTGGTGACGAAGCCCGCCAGGCTGAGGGATTGGTTGAGCCAGTCGAGCATTAGTTTTTCGCAAATTCAAGCGTCCGCAGATCTAACCTTTTCCAGATATTGATCCCGCCCGATGTCTCATTGAAAACTACATAGACATCGTGGCTTCCCGACTGCGGTAGCAGCGGCGCGGAAGTCACCTCCACGCCATCGCCTTTCACGGGTACTTCGGCGATAACCTTTCCCGTTGGACTGCCGATTCGGAATTCAAGCGTTCCTTTGAGTTTTGGCGTAAAAATGTCGGTCGTGACTTTTTTCAGACCTGTTAGATCCAGTCGATCGAACTTGATCCAGGCGTTGTCCTCGTTGTAGTTCATCGTGAAGCCGCCGTTGCTGTTGCTGCGCTTGGAAATGCCCTTGTGGTAGCTGTCGGCTTGCGCGGCGGAGAATTTGGCGGGGCGCAGCCGGAGCAGTTCCTGCCCCAGCAGCCCGCCGCTGTCGGTGTAGCGGGCCATCAGCACGTAGTTTCCGGGCGACTGGTCGGTCGTCAAAGTACCCTGCGCGGGTACTTGCGGGCTGGGTTTATTGAGCGAGAGAATGTAGCGCACCATTTCGGCGGCGTCTTCCTTGATAAGCTGCGGATGCGCCGACATGGCGTGTTCCTGCGTCCAAACGCCCGCGCCGCCTTTAATAATTTTGTCGGCCAGTTTATCCACCGCGCTGTCGTGGTAACGCTCGGCGATGTCGCGGTAGCTCGGCCCGACGGACTTGGTTTCCAGCCCGTGGCAGGCGCGGCAGTCGCTCTGTTCGATGAGGGTTTTGCCCTTGAAAGTCATCTCACCCGTGGCCATGATGCCCGCCACGTCCTCACCCTCGGGCAGGTAGTGGAACCAGGTTTCGACGTGCTCAGGCGGGATAGTCTTGTCCTCACGGTCGGCCACTTTCACTTGGTAGTTTACCGGATTTTTTCCAAAATAAAACGAACGGTTGCCCGCCCAATCTATCGTCACGGCGGGCGGTTCGTTGCCCACGCGGATGGTTATTTCATTTTCTGCCGATTTGCCCTGCGAGTCGGTCACGCGGACGCGGGCTTTGTAATTGCCCGGTTTAGTGAAAGTGAAAGTCGGCGCGATTCCTTTGGCCTGGATACCATTTGCCGTAAACGACCATTCGTAGCGCAAGGAATCGGTTTTGTCGTAATCGAATGATCCCTGGGCTGAAAACCTAACTTTCAGCGGCGCGGCGCCGACGGTCTTGTCCGCCGAGATTTTGGCGACGGGGGCGCGGTTGCCTTCGTTGTACTCGATGCGCACCAGCTTGGCGTCAGTGTTCTTGGCCCGCCAGTAAGTACCGTATTCCAGCATATACAACTCGCCCTTTTTGTTAAAAACCATATCGACCGGATGGTTGAATTCCTGCTCGGGCAGGAATCGCTCCATGCTCTGGTAGTTGTGGTTTTCGTCCATCGTGACGGTGAAAACAATGCCCCGCATCCAGTCGTAAATGAAGAGTTTTTTGTCAAAGTACCTGGGAAATTTTCCCGCTGAATCTTCGTAATCATCATAATAATAGACTGGCCCGGCCATCGCGTTGCGCCCGCCTTTTCCAAGTTCGGGAAACTCCGGCGAGTCGGCGTAAGGATACCAGATGAATGCCTTCTGGGCGGGGGGTAGTTCGCGCAGCCCGGTATTGTTGCGCGAAAAATTGATTGGCTTTTCTGGATCGAATAGTTCGCCCGAAGTTTTGGCCTCGAAATCATATTTGTAGTACGGCTTGTTGTCGCCCACGAAAAGCGGCCAGCCAAAGTACCCCGCTTGCCGCGCCTGATTGACCTCGTCGTGGCCGCGCGGCCCGCGCATCGGGCCGTCTTCCCCGGCATCCGGCCCGACCTCACCCCAATACAAAAACCCATTGCGCTGATCCACTGCAATTTGAAAGGGATTGCGGTTGCCCATGACGTAGATTTCGGGCCGCGTTTTTTCCTGTCCGGGCTTGAAAAGGTTACCTTCGGGAATGGTATAAGTACCATCGGCTTCGGCAACGTCCGTTGTGGGATGAATGCGCAGGATTTTGCCCCGCAAATCATTGGTGTTGCCCGAAGATTTCAGCGCGTCGAAGCGGATGCGGCCTGGCCGGTCGTCGCTGGGCGAGTAACCCTCGGACTCGAACGGATTGGTGTTGTCGCCCGTGGAGAGGAAGAGATTTCCCTTGGCATCGAAGGCCAGCGAGCCGCCCGAGTGATTGACTCCCTCGTGCAGTAGCGGCACGCGCAGCAGATCGGTGCGGTTGGTTAACCCGGCATCAGTCAGTTCGAAGCGGCTGAGGACATTGGTGTAGCCATCGCCCTGCATGACCGGGTCGCCGTAGTAGAGGTACAGCCAGTGGTTTTGCAGGAAACCGGGATCGAGGGCTAGTCCCAGCAGCCCGTCTTCGCCCGAGGCCCGCACGTCGAGTTTAGTGATACGCCGCTTCTGATTTTTTTCGGGATCGAAGCTGCTGACGTAGCCGACCCTTTCAATATAATACACCATGCCATCCGCCGCCACGTCGAGTTCCATGGGTTCGTTGAGGTCGTCGTCGAGGGTGATTTTGGTGAAACGACTGTCGTCGGGCTTATCGCCGGGGTCGGAAAGCAGGTGGGTGATGAACAGAGAAAAGAAGAGCAGGAGGTATTTCATGAAAGTCAGTAATTTGGTGCTTAAAACTAGTATTCCTTTTTGAGCCTGCAAAACGGCGGTTATCGGTAGATGTTGATTTCTTGAATAGAAAGCTGCCTTGGAGGAAAAGGTACTTGCTAAACCATTTTGTTTGGTTGGGCGTTTTGGAAGAACGTATGGAAAAGAACATTCATGTGGTACGGGCGTCTCGCCCGTCTGAAACCAATGGGCTGAGAGACGGGCGAGATGCCGAACGCGGCCCGGCCCGTACTACAGGCATTTGGGCGGCGGGGATTGTGCTGGTACTTTGGTTCAGTTCATTAGCTTTCCTGTTAAACTATCCGCTATCGTTTCGGGATCCGCTGGTGTACCTGTTCGTGCTGGTTCAGATGCACCTGTACACGGGCGTGTTCATCACGGCCCATGACGCCATTCACGGCGTGGTGGCCCCCGGAAGACCCCGGCTCAACCGCGCCGTGGGCTGGCTAGCGACGACGCTCTTTGCTTTCAATAACTACGGCGTCCTTCACCGCAAGCATCACCTGCACCATAAGCATTCGGGTACTTTCGACGACCCGGATTTTCACGAGGGCAACCCCAATTTCTTTGCCTGGTATTTCAGTTTTTTGAAACAGTACATTTCCTGGAAACAAATTCTGTTCATGGCCGTCAGCTACAATCTGCTGAAACTGGCTTTTCCCTGGGAAAATCTGGTAGTTTTCTGGATGGCTCCCGCCATTCTGAGTACTTTCCAGTTGTTCTTTTTCGGTACCTACCTGCCGCACCGGGGCGAGCATCACAACCCGCCGCACAACGCCCGCAGTCAAACGCTCAACCACATTTGGGCCTTTGTGACCTGCTACTTCTTCGGCTACCACTTTGAGCATCACGCCTATCCTTATTTGCCGTGGTGGCGACTGCCTAAGGCGCGGGAGGCGTCGGCGCGGGCTTCGTAGCGAGAGGGTGCTTTGTTTGCCATGTGGATAAGTGCTATTTTTGGAAAAAAGGCAAACTCAATTATGGCAATCACCTCACTTTCACAGCTCGACTTCAATGGTAGCTATACCTATTCGGAATACCTCAAATGGAAGTTTGATGGGTACGTTGAGTTGATTCGGGGGAAAATTTTCCCGATGTCGGCACCTGTCAGCCAGCATCAGCGTCTGGTCGGTAATCTACATATTGAAATAGGTATTTTTCTTAAAGGCAAGCAGTGCCAAGTGTTTATTTCACCTTTTGATGTGCGTCTTCCTGCTTATGACGAGCATGGCGGATTGGTTGCCGATACCGACACGGTAGTACAACCTGATCTTTGCGTGATTTGTGATCTTGAAAAGATTGACCGACGGGGTTGTAATGGTGCGCCAGATATGATGATCGAGGTACTTTCTCCTTCTACGGCCAAAAAAGACCTGAACGAAAAATTCAATCTTTACGAAGAAGCGGGCGTGAAGGAATACTGGGTAGTTTTTCCCGATGCCCAGGTAATCAACGTTTACGCGCTACAAGATGGCAGATTCGAACTCGTGGATGAGTACGAAGAAGACGCCAAAGTACCCGTCAACACGCTGCCTGGTCTGACCGTCGATTTGGCGGACATCTTCACTTAAAATTAATCATCCCCGCCGCTTCGGCGTTTCGC
>NZ_JBGSXF010000770.1:0-10340 GCF_041751555.1 Persicitalea sp.
GCGATGATTTTTGCCGCCCCCTCCCCCATTTTGGCCACGGCCTGGCCGCGGTCGTTTTGCTTCCTTACTCTTTCCAGCGTGGTTCCGGCGGCCTCTGCTACCGCCTCGGCTTCGATGTCCACGGGGAAGGCGTCCGTCGATCCCATTGTTCCGGTATTCAGCGTCATGACTCGTTGGCCATGCTGCAGGATACACTTACGGAGATAAGCGAAAACTTCACTTTTGGTATCGAAACAGCCAAGAATCAGTATATAGGAGTTTTCCACGTATTATTTTTGGGGGATATCAATCTGAATACAAAAAGGCTGCGGGCTAAATTTTACTCATCATTATGACAAAGATAGACACGGAGACACTTCGCCAGCAGATCACGGCCGCTTATCCGCTCGAACCAGAGGAGCTCGACGCTTTCGTTTCGGTCTGGACGCCCATAACGGCTTGTCGGAAGGAAGTACTAACCCAAGCGGGCGACACGGAGAAGTACCTTTATTTCATCCAGGAAGGTTTGCAGCGTATTTATTATCTCGACGCTCAGGGCCGCGAAGCTACCCTGATGTTTTCGTATACGCATTCTTTTGGCGGGGTGATCGACTCTTTTTTCACACAACAACCTTCCCGCTATTTCTACGAAACCCTAATGCCCTCCGTATTACTCAAGATGAGCTATACCGATTATGAGCGGCTCTCCTTGCGCCATCCCGCGCTGGTCAGAATGGTACTCTCAAGTTTGAGCGGGGCGCTATCAGGGGTGCTGGAGCGATTGGTGGAGATTCAGTCTTATACTTCTGAGGAAAAGTTTCGCGCTTTGCTTCGTCGGAGCCCGCATATCCTGCAACTGGTGCCGCACAAGTACCTGGCCAATTATTTGGGGATAAATGCCACCAATTTCAGCAAACTACTCAATCGAGTAAAAATTTGAAATCTTGGTAAATGCCAAGATTTTTTCGGCATGGGTGCCCGACCTTTGAGATACAAACCAATTCAAGCAATCTGATGAAAAATCAAACACTCGAAGAATGGGCCGAACCACTGGCAAAAATCATTGAGTCGCACCTTGAAAAAGCGACCAGCACCTATCAAAATCTGTCTGAGGATGTACTTAATGCCAGGCCCGCTGATGGAGGTTGGTCGGCGGCGGGCTGTATCGCCCATCTCAATACGTATAGCGACTTTTACCTTCCCAAGACACGCAGAGCCCTTGGTCAGGTCGTGGCTGAACAGGGAGGGGGTACTTTCCGAAGCGGTACTTTGGGCAAACTGTTGACGAACACGATCAAGCCCGAAAACAAGCTCAAACTTAAAGCATTCAAGGCCCATCGACCGCCCGAAGACCTGGACGGAGTGGCGGTGATAGCACAGTTTATCGAGTACCAGGAACAATGGCTTCGTTTGCTGCACGAAATTGAAGGAGGCAACCAACTCGACGCGCGCGTTCAATCATCGATCACGCCGCTCATCCGCTTCAAGCTGGGCGATGTGTTTGCCTTTATGAAAGCGCACGACGAACGCCATCTGCAGCAAGCTGATCGGGTATTGGGTAGTTTGATGGAGAAGGTCTGACTGGAACGTTTCATTTCTTATCAATCAACTTTTTCACCTTGTCCAAATCTTTCAGCTCGCCATCCACCAGCAGGTTAAGGTCGCTGTCATTAATCATCGCATCATCGGAAGCCAACTTGCATCGGAAGGTCAGGTGAAAGGGCAAACTTTTGCCTTTAAAAATAAACTGCCCGGCAGTTTTGAGCAGGTCGCCCATGTCAACCGTTATCGGTATTTCGTAGAGGTCACTACTGTGAGATTTAACCACGGTACCGCCTTTTACGCTGCCTTCCAGTAGTTTTTCCTGTTTCCCCACCGAAATCACGTAGCTCGGGTTCTTAAATTCCAGCGGAAAAGGGTTGTCATTAGTTAGTTCCAATTGCAGGATAATATCCGATTGGCTCAGGCGAAACTTCTCCATATCGAAACCCCTGACTTTTACTTGCGGTAGATGGTATACGGGCATGCGCATATCCATCGATAAGTGAAGCGTATCTTGCCCCAACAACGGTTTGCGCAGATGAAAATCACCCGAAAAGTGGTAGGTGGCGCTATCTTGACCTTGTATGTCTTGCTGATTGATTTCGTCCACGAGTTTTTTGAGCATCAACTCCGTGTCGAGACTAACGGTTATGCTATCGTGCGGCTTAATGAGCAGCGACTTGGCGTAGTCGTTTTCAATGATAACCTGCTCGTTCATCTTTATGGTGTAAGCCATATTCTCGACGTCCATACCGATGGGTAGTGGGTTGTGAATCAGCAAATTCAAGGTCATATCGACGGTACTGTCGGTAATATTGCTGATGCGGCCAACGCCCATTTCGAGCCGGGGTTTGAGACCCGTAACGGGGTTGCCATATTTTTGTTTGTAGAAATAGTAGCCGACAAAACCCAGCAGGAGGAGGAAAATGAAGAAGAGAATCGTCTTGACCGATTTGCTGAGATTCATGCCGTAAGAAGGAGGAGAGTGAAGAGAGAATTTAGGCCACCCACCCACCGGGCAAGTCATGCGTCCCTCTCACTTACGGCGGAAAAAGCGTGGACGTTGCTTTCGGCCATCACTCCATCCCAGTCACTTCTTGTCGATCATCTTTTTTAATTCCTGCAAATCCTCCATATCGCCTTCCACGACATAGTTCAGATCGCTGTTTTTCAACATTTCGTTATCGCTGGCGAGTTTGCATTTGAAGTTGAGTTTGAAAGGCAGACTATTCCCCTGAAAAAGAAGCTGCCCCCCGGTTTTGAGCAATTCGCCCATATCGACCGTGAAAGGTACCTCGAAGGTTTTGTTGCTATTCTTACCAACTTTGGTGCCGCCGGGGTTGCTGCCTTCCAGGACATTGCCCTGCTTCCCGAGGTCGATCGAGTAGGTTGGATTCTTAAATTCCAGAGCAATAGGATTGTCGTTGGTCACCTGAAGCCGAAGCAATACCTCCGACTCGCTCAAACGGAATTTTTCCAGATTGAAGCCGACCACCTTGATTTCAGGCAAGTGATACACAAACGCCCGCCTGTCCATCGCCAGTCGCAGCGTATCTTTTCCTAAAAACGGCTTGCGCAGATGAAAAACGCCCTCGAAGTGGTAGTCGGCGCTGTCGTTGTCCAGACGATCCTGCTCGTTTACTTCGGCGATGAGGTTTTTTAGATTCAGTTGGGTGGAGATGCTCAACGAACTGCTGTCGCTGGCCTTCACCACGAAAGGCTTGGCGTATTCGTCTTCGAGGATAACCGTTTCGTTCATTTTAACGGAGTAGGCCATATTGGCCACATCCAGGCCGACGGGCAACGGATTATCCAAAAGCAAGTCCAGCGTCAAATCCAGGGTGCTGTCCGTGATGGCGTCAATGCGGACGGCGGCCATTTCGAGCCGGGGTTTCAGGCCCGAGACGGGGTTGGCATTTTCTTGTTTGTAAAAATAAAATACCGCCGCGCCCAGAAGGAGAAGGGCAAGAAAGATCAGGAGGGTTTTGGTAGTTTTGCTGAGGTTCATTGGTGTGGCAGCCCAGGGTTGGTAATTCGGCCTGAAAAGTTTTTTTCAGTTCGTTTTGGGCCTGGCTAAGCAAACAGCGGTTCCATTTTTTTCGTTTATTTGGCGGTTAATGAACAAACCAAGTATTCTTCTTCCAAAGCAATCAGAACCCTTTTTCCATGAAACAAATTACCGTTAGCGTACCCGATCACCGCCTTCCCTTTTTCATGGAACTAGTGAACGCGCTCGATTTTGCGCAAATCGTAAATCAAGAAGAGTTGGAAGGCACTCTGACCGATGCCCAGAAAAAAGCCTGGGAGGATGTAAAAGCAGGATTTGAGGAAGAAGGCCAGGAGGAAGATGAAGAAGACAAAAGCCAGGCCCGGCCGGTTGAAACTTTGCTGAATGGGTTGGATTGAGTTTTCCGATTTAGGGCGAGTCAGTGCAAAGCGATTTTTGCAGCCATTGGCTTTGAGAACTTGTGAAATTCAAAGACGACCCATCTTTCGATTCAAGCAAAAATGAGTCGTCATTAGGCTAATAGATGCTGCTAAAAGTTAATATTTTTATTCAAGAGATTCCCCGGAAGAGTGACTGCCGCAGTGCTATCGGCCTGTATTTGGAACGACTTGAAAACGTTTTTGTCAACCCGGAAGACACTATTGTCCCGAACCTGTACGGTTATGTTTAGTAAATGATTGTCGCTGAGAACCGCGACGTATCCGCGCTTCCGAGATAAAATAGAAAGATTGTCGAAGCTGTTGTCCACAAGGTGCATCCCTCTACCAGACTGTACAACGCTAAAATCCCCATGTGGCCAACCCTTGACTTTACAGATAATTTCCTCAGAACTGACACCCGACAGCTCGGGAGCAAAAATATAAATACCCGGTTTTTGCGTTAACTCCGATTCAATATTAAAGAAGGGGACATAGTTATCTATGCTTCTCTCAAACTTGACGTAAAGTGTATCTGACTGAACCTCCCACTTCACAGAAAATCTGGTTGTGGATTCACTAAATTTCATGCTCCTGATTTCAAACTGTTCACCCGGTTGGATTTGTGTCAAAGTAAAATTATCTCCGACAAGTTTTACGTACTTAAAAGGCTTCATAGTATCCCTCGAATAGCCATAAAATGGGTCATTCCGATCGATATTTTCGAAGGCATTTTTTATTGTAAAATCGACCCCAATCATAGCGACGAACAAGAAAGAAAGTAGTCCGATCAATAGAAGATTACTGGTTTTCATACTGTTTCATTTAGGTAGTTGAGGAATATTCGGTTGCTACGAATTTGTCGTAGCGGGTCTGTAAATCTTCCAGTTTAATATCCAGCAAATATATGTTCTTGAAAAATTCGGGCAGCTCGGTTTCCAGAAAGCGCTCTTTCCTATCGGCTTTGATTAGTTCAAACGCATTTTCCGCCGCCGAATAGCCAATCCCTCGCTGACTGGAAATTATGTCGTGGCCCTGCAAATATTCGAAGCTCCGAACGACGGTGTTGGGATTCACTTCCAAGGAGGACGCCAGATCCCTAACTGACGGTATCCGCTCACCCGGAGGCCATTGCCCCAGCAAAATCTGCTCGCAGATATAATCTGCGATTTGAATATATATGGATTGTTTTTCTTTGAATTCCATTTTTGGGATAGGGTTAAACTTCTTTCTCCACTAGCCGGATGTAGGCGATGTACCATAGAGAGAGTAGAATCAGTATTGGCAGTAAGTTGACGAAGTGTTGTATTTGCTCAGGTACGTTTACGTAATAATACTCCTCCAATTCGCCAAATTGCAATCTCCACTGCATAAAAGGTGTAGCAGAAATAGCACTGGGAGAAGGTGTCATACTTTCTGCCACAAAATTATTGATAGCAGTTCCTATACCGATTACAACGATTAATACAGCCGCCGTTTTAATATAGGCGGCTTTGGTAAAATATATCGCACCAAGAAAGGCTACTCCCTGAATGACTATTGCTGACATAAATGAATAGTAAATTGCAAATTCAGGCATCAATTCGTACTTTTCTTCCCCGGAAAGTAGGTGGTTGTTGGCATATTCCATAGCAGAGAAATGTAGCACCAGGTACAGCACAAAAAATGGAATAATAAATGCCAGGTTCAGAAGTAGCGTACTTAAAAACTTCTCCAACCTCGAGGCGGGCACCATGAGGGCCGCGATAGCAGAGTTGGTCGAGTCGTATTGCCCAAATACCTGATTGGTATATAGACTTCCACCAAAAAGCACCAACATTACCAGGGAAATCGTGTGCAGACCGCTAAGTGTGTCTTTGTGTTCGTTGCTGAACATAATTGGGAGCATCATGAGTAACAGCGCGCCAACTAAAACGGCAGCCATAAGCAGCTGGGTTCTTCCTTTTTCGGCAATTTCCAGCCTGTTTATCAGCAAAAAGCGTTGAAAATTGAAAGTCTGGTTCATGGTTGGTGATGGGTTTATTTGTTTAGTCGTTTAGTTGGTAAGGCATTTTCTTTATGGCTCTGTGGCTTTGTCGCTCTGCCCCTTCCCTCACCCGAACATCTCCCGAATCCGCCCCGGATTCTTCATCACGGCGTTGAACAACTGTTCCAAATCAACGCGGCTTTCTTCGCGTTCCAGATTCTCCGTCACGGCGTCGTAGCCGCGCAGCGAAGGCTCGGCGTAAAGCACCTGCGTGTCGTTCTCGACCGTTGGGCGTGTGCCAAAGTACAGCCGTTCGGCGACTGCATCGAGGCTGTGCTGCATCACGATGCGGCTATCGTCCATGATGATGATGTGGTCGATCAGGTTGTCGAGGTCGCGGACCTGGTGGGTGGAGATGAGCATTAGGCGGTCGGGACGCAGGGCGGTAGAAACGATTTTGCGAAACTGGCTTTTGGATGGGATGTCCAGGCCGTTGGTCGGCTCGTCCATGATGAGGACTTTGGTGTTGGTCGCCAGGGCGAAGGCGATCAGGACTTTCTTTTTTTGGCCAAAGGACATTCCTGTGAGCTTATTTCCCCCGGGAATATCGAACTCGGCGAGGTAGCGCAGAAACTCCGACTCGTCGAAGCGAGGATAAAAGGGCTCGAGCGTCGCGGCATAGCGATCCACGGTGACGGAGGGCAGGTAAATTTCCTCGGGGACGAAAAATACATCCTGCAAAAAGGCAGGTGATCGCCTTTTTGGTTCGTAGCCGTTTACTTCGACTCGCCCACTATGCGGAAACAACAGCCCCGCCATCAAACGCAGCAAACTAGATT
The DNA here is from genome assembly GCF_041751555.1 of Persicitalea sp. Taxonomy (NCBI): domain Bacteria; kingdom Pseudomonadati; phylum Bacteroidota; class Cytophagia; order Cytophagales; family Spirosomataceae; genus Persicitalea; species Persicitalea sp. Next base: position 6,751 of record NZ_JBGSXF010000770.1, read on the forward strand.
TGCCCGCACCGTTTTTGCCCAGCAATCCGTAAATATGGCCGGGCTGTAAGTTGAGCCTGAGATTTACGAAAAGTGGCTTGTGCTTGTCGTATCCGAAAGCTATGCCTTCCAAACTAATCATGTTCTCCGTTGTCATAGTGTCCTAGTTGAATAGTACACTACAAAGGTACTTGATGATTTTGGATTTGCAATTGAAGTGTGAAAAAAATTATCTGAACTATTTGAAAAGTCGATTCAAAATCGCGTCTCCGCCCGTTCCCAGGGTTCATGCGAGGAAATCGCGATTACGGCTAAGACGGCCACTAATACCAGCAACGCAACGAGAATCCCACTCCATCTTCGGGGAACATTGGGCCGCGCCGAGAAGTTAGTGGTCGTTTTTTTGAGTAATACTCCTACGAAGATCAGGTTAATCGCATACAAGTACTGTTCGATGCGGTGGGTACTTAATAATGCTCCTGTAACGAGCCAGCTACACAAGGTGTAAAGTGCAAAGTGGGCTAGAAAAAAATGATACAAGGGCCGGAATCCTAAACTACCCGGTTCTTTTTTCAGGTAAAAGTTGAAGTACCAATAAATACCCAGACCAGCGATTAATAGAAAGGCCAATGTTTGGGTAAGCTGGGTGATCGTTTCTGCCCTTTCGGGTATGATCTCGACTACTTTACTCAGTATGCGCTCCGTCTCGAAAGATTGATCCCACACTACGAGCGGGATAATCAACACCAACATCGCGATGGGAAACCAGCTACTTTTCGTGGGTTCAGCGGCACTTTCTTGCCCCCAGTCGGCGGTGAAAGTACCGTAGGCCATTCCCGCGCCCCCGAAGAATCCGATGCTGTATTCCATTACGTTCCAGAAGTTGAATTCAATTTCGGAGGCGATGCCCAGTACTTGCAGGAAATTACCAAGGGCAAAGCCCAGTCCGCCGCCCAGTCCGGCGTACACCGCCACGCTCAGGGGGGCCATTCGTTCGTTTCGCACCAGGTACCATGCCAGCCCAATTGCCAGCCCGAGGCAAGCCGCCCACATTTCGGAACGCGGCGGGGTCATGAGGTAGCCAAGCTGCTCCACCACGAAGAAATAAACGACGATCGCCATGGCTACCATTTCAGTCATCAGCCTAGGCCACGCCACGGGCTTTTCTTTGGACTCGTCCAGTACCAAACCAAACAGCCCACCGCCCAGAAAACCGTATAACATGCCGATGACCAGCAACATCGTCAGCCCGTAGTACACGTTCCCGAAGTCGGAACCTCTACCGTACCCAATGACTACTCCATAGCTGATCATTCCGCCCAGCCCCCAGCCAACGGCTCCGGCAAACATGGCTCGGATGGCTTTAGGGTACCAGTCTTTTCTTCTTGCCAGCAGCAAAACGGCCAAACACCCGATACCTCCTGCCCAGGCCGCGCCCTGCTCATGGCCGAACTGTCCGCGAATGGCCCAGGCTGTGCCGAGTGACATACCCGCCAGGAGTAGACCGAGGTAAAAGTACTTTGAGTGCTTCATAGACGAGGAATAGTTGGGGTTGGCTTGGCTATATCTACTGATATATTGTCAGAACAGGCTATTTTTTGCTAATCATAGCCCAAACCCATTTCTATGAAGTATTAATATGGAATCTACCACAAGCTCATGCCTGATAAACTCGCTCTCCACGGCGGCCCGAAATCCGTACAATCTAATTTCCCCTGGCCAATATTCGACGAAGCCGAAGTAGAAGCCGTTGCTCAAATCGTTCGAAGTGGTCAATGGGGCAACCCTGACTGTATGGGCGCAGTCGAGCAATTCGAGCGGGAGTTTGCCAACTATTGCGGCGCGAAGTACGCCGTGAGCTGCGTCAACGGCTCGGTCTCGTTGCGGCTAGCCCTCATCGCCTCCGGTATCATGCCGGGCGATGAGGTGATCGTTCCTCCCTATACGTTTATCGCTACCGCCTCCACGGTAATCGAATCCAATGCCGTACCGATATTCGTGGATATCGACTCCGAAACATATAATCTCGACCAAAAAAAAATAGAAGCTGCCATCTCGCCACGTACCAAGGCTATTATCCCTGTGCATTTCGCCGGACAAGCCTGCGATATGGACGCGATCATGGACATCGCGCAGCGACACGATCTGCGCGTAATTGAAGATGCCGCTCACGGCCACGGAGCCGAGTACAAAGGAAAAAAGCTGGGTACGATTGGCGACGCGGGTAGTTTTAGCTTTCAGTCGTCCAAGAACTTGACAAGTGGGGAGGGCGGGATCGTCGTCACCAACGACGCTGAGCTTTATCGCAAAATGGCATCTTTACGGAATGTGGGCCGCCTGCCCGAGGGGGAGTGGTACGATCATTTTTTGCCCGGCTGCAACTACCGCCTTACGCCCATGCAGGCCGTGTTGCTTTCCAGCCAGTTGAAGCGCTTAGACGAACAGACGATCAGAAGAAATGAGAATGGAGTTTTACTCAATAAACTACTAGCCGAAATCGAAGGCATTGAACCGCTCCGCCGGGGTCACGGCGAAACGATGCACTGCCACCATCTGTACATTTTCAAATACGACTCCACCCATTTCAACCATTTGCCCAAAGCACATTTTTTAGAAATGCTGGCCGCCGAGGGTGTTCCCTGCTTCAAGGGATATCCTTATCCCCTTTACCGACAACCGCTTTTTCAGGAAAAAAACTTCATGTGTTACGCGCTGCCCGAATTGGCAGACTACAGTAGGGTAGTTTGTCCCGTGGCCGAACGGGCTTGCGGGGAAGAGGCGGTTTGGATATTGCAACACGCCATGCTGGGATCTGAGGAGGATATGCTGGCTTTTGTAGCGGCAATTCGGAAGATTCAGAGGGCCGCTTTAGCCAAAAAGTGAACCCGCCACGTCAGCAGGTTCACTTTGTTCATTATTTACGCGTAGCGCCGTGCTACTTGTAACGCTGAATGCTGTATGTGTTGGATGTCAGCTTGGAAGGGTCACCCATCGCCGCGCCGATTTCGCCGATGCGGGCATTGAGTGTGAAGATTTGGCCATTGACGTAAGTACTTGTCGTTGCCTGAGCATAGCCGTCCGTCTGAGAATCGACCACGCTGGCGGTGGCAAAGTTGTTGTCGCTGCGCACCAGGGCCACCTTACTGCCCCCAGTCACTACGTACAAGTCTGTCGTCCCGACCAGCGTCAAACCGTCGCCGGGCAGGCTACCGATTCCGCTTACCTCCGTGATGGCGTTGCCATTTTTCAAATCCACCTTGAATAGTTTCCCTCTCCCCGTATTGGCTACGATCAGATAACCATCGGGGTGATAAACAATCCCATTGAGGCCAAACGTAGGGCTGGTGAACAGCACATCGTTCCGAACCAGAATGCTGGCTATCCCGTCGGCGGTCACTTTGTAGATGACCGGAGAAAACGAGTCTGTCACGTACACTTCGCCATTGGGATTAAGGGCGATATCGTTGGCGAAGTGCCTGACTCCCGGAAGCAGGTCGTCGAGATCCACGCGGCGTTCCAGACTGCGTGAGGCGATGTTAAACACCAAAAGTTCCGCCGTTTTTGTGGCCGTAGCGGGGCTGCTCTTGCTTGACACCCCGTTGTCGCTATTG